>NZ_CAWPNJ010000040.1:0-89432 GCF_963889195.1 Calothrix sp. FACHB-168 | reverse complement strand
GTATGGGTGAGCGTGTTCGCGTTAGCGTCCCGCAGGGAAGGAGGTAAACAAGTACTCAAAAAGGTTAAACAAATGGAACCTTCTGTATCGCGACTACATACTTTATTGATGAATTTGGTTGTTCATTGGTTATAGTATCCAAAGTTTTACCGTTTGCTGGCTCGTTAGTTATAGATGCAATTTGCGTATGACCATAACTGCCCAAGCGACTAATTTTTTCCCATTCCTCTATTGGGTCAACAAATTCTTTTGTGTTTGGAGGTGCTGCTTTTATGGTGGCTTGAAATCTAGGAACAGAAGCAACACGAGGCAAATCATATCTACTTATTTGCGGTATTGGGTTACGAACAGAAGAAACCTGGGCTGGGCGTACTTCTGCGTCAGAAATTCGTTGATTAATCCGATTATTTGAATCATTCCTGTGAGAAACTTTACGTTCAATTGTTGTTTGAGGGCTTTGAGAACGCTCCAGCGAGCGCATTTTTTCTGCTTGACTGCCTAAAGCTAATTCTGCTTTGAGCTTTCCTGTTTCTGTTTCTTGAGGGTTGGCATTATCAGCCATTTCTACTTTTGGTTTGTCAGTTTCTTGATTAGTAATTGTTGGTGCTACTCTGGGTTTACCAAACATAATGCTATTTAAAATAGTTGCTCCAGCACCAAATACTACAAGCATAACCAACCCAACTGCGCCAAACTTTGCAAAGGGATTACCGTAAAAAGTGGGCTGAGTTTTGCCTGTTTGTGGGTCATCAAATAATTCGTGGATTGCAATTGTATTATGAGTATATTCCTCAGTGTCACTCTCTGTTTTTTGACTGCCAACAGATGTTTCTTCAGCAGAGGAGATTGAATTGTCTAGCTGACTTTGATGATGAAAACCAAGTAATTGAGCCAGACTAGACTCATCCCAATTTGTATCTGACTCATAGCTTTGGGTTAAATTATTCTCCTGCATTACAAATTCTCCTGTGCTAAATCCCGAATCGCATAAATTTCCAAGCCACTCGCACGCACCTGGTAAATTACTGCTGCTAAACCATCAACTTGATTTGGCGATTCTGGTGGTATAACTGCCCTAATAAATATTTCTTTATTAAATGGAATTGTTTCTCCTAAATTGCTATCCTGAGCAAAAACTGTCAGGTTAGCAACCATCTTAACTTTCCATTTACCCTCAGCAATTTTTATCGGTGATTGAATTGAAAGCGGGACTAAAACTACTTGTGTCTTGCCTTGAAAAACTCCTGATGGTGTCATCGCAGCTAGCACTTTTAAAAACTCTTTACGAAAATCTTCTGATAAGGCATAAGATGCTTGCCATGCTGCTGATGTAATCTTACTACCTCTAAATTCTCTGTTGCTAATATTTACACCAGGATCAGGTTTTGGTTTAGCTGCTTCTTCAACAGTAGTAGGTGGTAGTGTTCCTGACCAATTCATCATCAAAGTCATTGTGTCGGAAACAAAGTGCAGAATTACTTGAGGAGTGCGTTCTAGACTGCTAATAGGTGCAACTTTAATTGCAGAACCTGTCTCTAGTTGCACTAAACTTGGAGGTGCTTTTTTATTTAACTGTGAATAGGAACCATACAGTAATAAAAGTACGAAAAAAGTAATGAGGTGTAATCCAAAAGTACCTAAAGCAAATAATGCTAATGTATCACCAGTTGAAACAGTTTTTGACGCACGATTTAAAAATCGCAATCGTTTTTTTTGTGCAGATTCTGAATCTAAAATAGCCATAAAAAATGAAGTCGGAAGTCGGAAGTCGGAAGTCGGAAGTATGAACAAGTCGCCCACAATTCCACTCGCTTTTGAACCTTTACTTTTTTAATAAAAAACAATTTTAGGATTTATTAACTATCCTCATCACAACTGAAGAAAGCCCAAAACTCGCCAGACTGGAGAAACTTCTAAAAATTGCCATTCCGCCACCCGCAGCTAAAACTACAGATAAAATTGGGGCGAGAATACCAATTGCAAAAGCAAAAATCATTGGATCATTGTTGTTAGCATTCAGCACTATTGTGGCGACCAAACCAGAAATAATATTGAAACAAAGCTTAATCATTCCGACGGAAAAGAACCCAGTTAACCATGCAAAAATTGCTTTATTACCGACTGGGAGTAATGAACCTCCTACTGCTAGCGGGCCTAATAGGGCAGTCAGTAACAGACAAACTTCGACTATCCATTGAAAAGCGATCGCCAATGCTAGCAACCAACCCCGCACTGTTAGCTGAAAAATGTTGGTGTTGAAAAAATCGCTGATACCTTTGAGCCAATCGGGGCGATTGTCGTTATCTAGCTGGGATTCTATGTCCTTAGCTTGCTGGGAAGCTTTTTGCAAACATTGAGTTTGTTGCGTCGGATCAGCGATCGCATTACATTGAGCAATTAATGATTGAATGGCATCTCCCTTTCCCGTCTTGAGCATGACTTGCTGATAAGCTTCTTGCAACTGGATAGAAGCAGATGTAGAAGCTAAAAGAGTTTGATTCGTTTGGTTAATGATTCCTCTGAGTCCTTGGGTAGCGGCGGCTAATGGTTGAGCATGGTTAGCTAGTAGGACGATGACTACGATGGGCCAGATTACTTCTGTAAATCCCCTGGAACTGTCACCATCTATCATTTCTTTCGTCCATTGGACGATGAAAATTAGGAGAGTACCGACTGCGAAGAAGATGCCGAGATTTGCGATCGCACTATACAATCCTCCACTCAATACGTCATCCCAGAGCTTATCTATTGACTTAGCAACAGCCTCACTAGCCGCTACCCCATCTTCAGTAATTGTAGAAGCTGCTTGTCCTGGATTTGGTGCTTGTGTTTGAGAAAGGATTAGTCCGTATTTCAAAAAATAGTAGAACATTCGGGTGCATCTTCAACTAAAATAATCGAGCTTGCGATGCGGTTCTTAAATTATTAAATCCCTGACCAACAGTTTCTTTTTGATGTGCTTGATTTTGACCATCCAATGAGCGGGAAATATTAGTCAAGTTCAAGTTAGCTAAATCTTGCGATTGCTTTAATTTCAAACCATCAGTTCTCATAGCTCCTAAAATTACGGCTATTTGAGTATTTTGTTGAGCCATCCGTTTCATTACATTTTGGGTGACAACTTCACCTTGAGCAGCACTTGCATCAGCCTGAACTTGTTCAATTGAAATTTGTGTTTTTTCAACTTGCTGTTTTGTAAGTTCTTGCCCTTCTTTACTCAAAGTTGTATCTGAATCAGCACGGGTAATTTGACGGTCAATTTCATTCGTTGTTTGCTCAACGCTATTAACCGCACTATCATTTGAAGCTACAATATCTTCAATTTCTCCCCTTACTTCTTTTGCATCGGGTAAACCTAATGCTCCAACTGATTCATTCACTGCTGCTTGTAAATCTCCCTGTACCGATTTTGAGAAATTACCTAATTTGCGATAGACTATTGAGTCAATATATTTATCAATCGAGCTTAATTGCTCTTGCCATTGGTCAAATACTTTTGCTAGGGGATTTGGTATCTCTAATGCATAGGCACTTGAAACGCCAATTGTTGATATTATGGTTATACCAACTATGGTTATTGTCAATTTATTGAGCTTGTTCATACTCTGAACTACTTTGTTTTTACTAGTTGCCTAGCAAGCTCTGTCAAAGCAACAAATTTATCTGAATACTTCGACAATGCTTGTGTTCTCTGCTCTTGCTCCGAAGGATTATTTGCTACTGCCGCTAATAAGTTAAATGCTGGATAATAACGACAAAAAGTAAATATTCCGTTATCATCCAGTAACCATTGCGAGTAAAATCCCTCCTTTTTTGGAAAAAAACTTTCGGTCGCATTGCGAGAAATAATCTCTTGGGGATATTTCAAAATGCTTGCAAAACTATCAACAGCAGTCGGTTGAATGCGTCCGATAAGTCGAGTGGTTAAATTTTGAAAAATCTTGGAACCTGATGGAGATTTTGCAATCGTATCTGGGTATTGGGCGGATAAAATTACTCTGATTCCGGCTTTTGCACCATTGGCGCATAGTCTACCTACCAGCGCTGCGATCGCATCAAATTCAAATAAAATTGGGCTTTCATCAATGAAAAAGATGCTTCTGGGAGATGCTAAGGCTCGTCGTAATGCCGCACTGTAAGCACTCAAACTCAAAATTGCTGCATCTTCATCGTTCGATAAATTACGCAGTGCAAAGATGAGTAAACGAGCATCACTGCGGAAGGTAGATGGTTGTGCTAACGCTTGTCCTACACGACTAGAAAGCCAGAATCTTAACCTTAACCGTATGGTTTCCAAAGCAGCTTTAGTATCCCCAGTGAGGGAATCTAAGCGCAAGCGCTCGTGAGAGCAGAAACTCAAGAAATCATGCAATGTCGGCATTACAGACCATTCGTCCGAGCCAAAGCCGTTAGTGTATGCAGCCGCATAGCGATACCTTCGGTAAGCTTCGCTAACGCGGATTAAATCATCACTAAAAAACGCCTTCAGTGCCAAAGTGATAATTGAACGCACAGTATCTGTCAGCACTTGTGAGGGGGCACCACCACGATTACCTGCAACCATTGCCAGTAATGCTGTCGCCAGAAAATCCTTGTAATCTTCAAACCTTTCTTGCTGCAATTTTGTAGGTAAAGAGCGTAAATTTGGTAACTCAAACAGATTACTCGACTCCTTACCAATATCGAAATATGCACCATCCTGACCCATAAATTGGGTGTAGTCAGTAAAGGTGCTAGTTCCATCTGGTTTCGGATAATCCATTGCTACCACAGGCATACCGTGTGCTAATGCTTGCGTAAGAATCCCCGATGCCAGAACACTTTTACCTGCACGGGTGGTAGCAAATAATCCCAAGTTTTTGTGTTGGTTGTACAAATCGAGAAATACTGGAGTTCCTCCTTCTTCTGCGATTAACTCAAAACCGCTACTATCTCCAGCTTTGGTTCGCACTAATGGCATCAATCCTGGCACTTCGCCACTTAAGTAAACTAACCTGCGATTAAAAGGCGCAGTCATCAAGCGTTCCCAAACTATCGGCAAAGTTTGCAACCAGATTCGCCAGGGATATTCAGTTTCTCTGACAACCCAAGCTGGACGCAGAAAGCAAGATTGCAAGTAACGGCAAGCTTCGTCTAATTGTTCGCGGGTTTTGCGGTATACCAAAAATACTGTCGCTACGTGAATGGGAACAGCACCTTCATAAAGTTCCTCTTGTGCAGCAACAGATTTTTTGATGTTAAGTAGCGATTTTACATCAACTGAGTTTTTATTCTGTGCAAGTGCGGCTGATGTGTTTGCCTGTTTCGTCAAACGCTGCATATTAGTTTTCACCAACGTTTCCGAAGCTCGCATCAACTGACAGTAAATCTCGGTGTCATAAACTCTTTCTCTTGATAAAACCTCCCATAAATAATTCATTTGTCGTTCTTTATCCGCCCAACCATCGGGTTTATTTACAAAAGTAAGGGCTGCAATGTATTTTTCTTTGAGATGCACCCAACGCCTATCTGCAATAGGGATGGAGGATTCGGACTCCATAAGAAAAGATGTGGGGGCGACATCTGAATAAATTTCCTCTCGCAGTCCGTTTTCATCGAGAATTAAAAGTTGGGGAATTGGACGGGGTGGTGTATTGTTAAATCGCTGCCAAAGTTCTGACCAAAGTTTATCGGCATTTATTGGGCGGATATCTAGCCCCATTTTGTTGGATATTAATTGTGACCATAGTTGGAATCCATCGGTAAAAGATGCATGTAATAATCGTTCGATGGCAATAAATTGTAGTTCGTTGATTTCTCCTGTAAATGATTTCCAAGAACGCTCTAATTTCGATAGAGCTTTTTCAAGTGCATCGCTTGTACCAGTACTGTTGGTTTCGATTGTGTAGGTGCAATAAAGATGTAGTTTTTTCGGTTTACGAACTCCTTGAATTGTTAATTGTTGAGTCCGGCATCGTTCTCCCATCAAAAGATATTGCAGTTCTTTGTTAGGAGCGATATCGCTCAAATTCTTAAGTTCTTGCTGTCGTGATGTGTCGTTGGTAAACGAACTAAGATGGATGGTTAAACGTTCAGAGGATGGTAAATCTTTCAATCCTGATTCAATTGCATCGAAAACTGGATCAATTTGTTCGCTGCGTAGTGTGGAATGAATTCCGGCACATTCAAATCCAAATTGAATCAAAAAGTTATCAACACCTTTGCGTAGAAGATAAGCACCAATTGAACGCCCTTGGAGATTTATTTGCAACATTGTAACTAGTGAAAATGAATCTTCAAGAGGTGTTAATCTAAGTATACGTTTACCAACTTTATCGCTCATTATTTTCTACCGTTTGATTTTGTTGAGTACTCCTTTATATCCAATATTTTCTGATATCTCACACGCACTCGCGTCCAATGAGGAGTTGCAACAAATTTAGATAAAATATGCCAAGCACCATTGGCTGTAAGTATCCACCAAGTTGCTATTCCCCAAGCTGCTGCTGCACAAGTCCAAACCCAATTTAGTCGAAATAAACCATGTGCCAAGTAGTAAGAAAGTCCACAAATTATTGCCCAAGGGATTAATTGATCTGCGGGGAATAGTCCGATATTTGGTACTTTTCCCACTGTGCCATTAACTTTACGGTATTTTGATTTTTCCTCCATCGTTTTATTTTGTAAGTAGTGAGTAGTTAATGATGAATAGGAGTAATATAAAAAACAAGTTATTGCATTCAAAATAGTTCACTTTAATTTGCTCACTTACAACTCCCTACTCCCTAAGTCTTAGTTCCAGTACCACCTCCAATAATTAAATTTGCCAGAATATCACCCATTGTCACTGCAATCAAAATAATCATCGGTGTCCGGGCTAAATTTTGCCAATCTTCATCCTGACGAGCTGCTTGGACAACACGTACTAAAGAAATTCCCAAGTACAGTATGAATAATCCTCGTAGGACGTTAAACGATAAAGTAATTGCTTCTTGGGCACCTGTAAATTGCCCTGTCATCCAAGTTTCTGCATTTTGGAAAAATTGTGCTTGTGCGGTTGTAGAAAGAGCATCTAATAGTAGAAATGCACCCAAAACTGTTAATGCAGATGAAATTATTTTGTATCGGCGAGAAAATTTAGCAGTCGTTTTCAAGAAACCGTCCAACTCGCGCCGCCAAAATATTGCGCTCGTTCCCAATGTCGAAATAGCCAATGTCGTAATTCCAATCAAACTTGGGTTAATGACTACATCTATGATTGTTGTGGTAGTTGCCGTCAGGATTAATCCAGATGAACGAGCGTGATTTATTTGACGTAAGTCACAATCTTTGGACGGTTTCGAGAGCATAGGAATCACAAAAAATTCTATATCCATAATTAACTTTCGATTGATTGAATTTACATCAACCAATTTCCGGATATTTAACTCATATGTTTATAGGGTTAAATAATTTATTTATTGAGTCAAAATATTGACTTTTAATTTATGTAGGGATACCTAAAAAATAGTTTTTGTGTGTAATTTTATCTTTAAGAAGTATATTATTACGTGGACAATTTGATGAAAGTTTACTAGCAAATCTCCGTAATCTACATAGAAATATATTTTATTTGTCTATACTTCTGGAATTTCAGTAACTTAAATATTTAAAAATTGATTGATAGTAACCAATGAAATATTCATTGTTCAAAGGGTTTGGGCTTTCGTTTTACTTGGTTACTATGATTACTATTTAAATAGTAAACAAATACAAAAAATACCAGATTATTCTTTGATAGCAAAATTTTAGTAAACGATAGAATCTCAAAATTGTGGATACGAACTGACTAGTAATACCGTTTCAATTTAAGGTTGATACAAATAAGCAGCAGAGGTCGGGAAATTATTTGTATATATCATTTGGTGAAATGGTCTGAGCATTTGCGCCATCACATGAATTGCACTGCTTGGACGCGCAAATTTCTTTCACGAACTCAACTACTTTCATCTAAAACACTCGAGCCAAAAAATGCTTGATTATTGTTCGATGACGGAGATTATGCCCTATCGTTAACTTTCAGACATTGATAGATCGTGAAAGAATCGCGTCTACTTCATCAAGTATGCATCAAGTTCTGAATACTGAGTAAATAAGCCATCAATACTAGCTAGTTTCGCTTGATAAAAAAGTGCTGTAGCGATAATCAAGCGATCAAATGGATCTTTGTGGACAGGGGATAAGCTGACAGCCTTGTAAGCAATTTCAGCAGTTATCGGCAGCAATTTAATTCCAGATGGTTCCAAAGCATCCTGAAACCATTGTTCGGCAGCGCAGGGTAATTGCAGTCGTCCCCTTTGTTGTGCCAAGGCCACTTCATAGCATGAGACGGGTGAAATGCCTACCACAAGAGCAGTTTCGATAATTTCGCGCCACTGGGCAGGAAATCGCTCAAATTCCTGAGTGATGAACCATACCCAAATATGAGTATCGAGAACGATTATTTCAGACATTCCCAATCTTGTTCCTCAATGATAGGACTGACCAAATCGCCCAACGTTTTACCTTTACCCGCGATCGCTTTAGGGGGAGTGCGGCGTGATACTTGTGGCGTGGTATCTGAAAGAATCGTGACGATGACGCGAGCTTTAGATATTTTCGGCTCATCTGTTAGCCACTTAACTTGACCATTTTCAAGAATGGCTTCATAGCTTTGAAGCATTGCTCACTCCGGTTTTAAAAGCTAACTAGGAAGAATACAAAGCGTTTCTACATCTCCAAAATTAGCATGAAAAATCTTCAGTGGAGTAACTGTTAGTATTCCTTGGATAAGCGTTTCAGATTTCCATCTGTCGCAATCATTTTTCAAATTGGTATAACTCAAAGCTATTTATTCGCTCTTGGAGCAACTCAATAGGAATTTCCACGCAACTGCGAGTAACCATCTGTGGTGATTTAGGTACGACAATCTCTCCATTGACATCAGCCCTAACATTTAGTTGAAAACGTTGATAAGCGATAGAAGAGTCTTTGTCGCAATGAAACTTCTGTTTGCTGTAAGTCTTTCCACCTGCTTTTTGGATTTGCTGTCGAATCATCTTTTGACTGTATGGTAACTCTGATTTAAAGTAACGGGACATGACAGGCCAGACAGAGTGGATGTAAACTGCCAGCGATTTATAATTATGGTTTTCTGGGTTGCCATCTTCGGTAATTAAGCGACAATTCCACTCGCCGACTTCTGTTTGCGTTAGCGAAGCTTACCGAAGGTATCGCAGTACCAATAATTTATCCACAAAGTCATCCAGCGAGGATTTCTTCGATTCATCCTCATTTGCTTCGCCACATAAATAACTCAAATAAGCCCAAACTTCATCTGCCCAAACCACACCAGATAGTTCAGCCAAGCGAAAAGCATAGTAACCAACCAATGCCAAACTTGATGCTAACCTGGCGTGTGCTGTGGGTAACTTGGAAATTAGCTGTGATTCCAAATCCTTAATTTCTTGTTGGTGATAACCAAGCTTGATTAAATCGGGTAAAGCAGATGAACACAGCCTCCTAATTGCTTGTAATTCTGGGAAGGCGGTGGGATTTGGGTTTCCTGAAAACTCCAACCGAATCAACCTTGACAGAATTATCGGGTCATTGTCACCAATCGAATAATTAGAAGCCACTATCAAGGGACTATGGGGGTCTTGGTTATTTTCGCGTACAGAACGCGACCCACCACCAAACTGGGTTTTAATTTGCTGACAAACCCAGGAAATTTGAGTTTTATCGGGGTCATCGAGAAACTGGGTTAACCCACCCATGAGTTTAAATCGTTCGTGATAGGCACTTTCTGAGGCTTGGTTAATTTTCGCTCGATGGTCGAAACCTAACAGCGAAAGTGCCGTCACAGCAGCAACTGTTTTTCCAGTTCCCGCATCTCCGTACAGCCCTAAAACAGGAAAAAATCCTTCTGCTTCCTGAATTTCATCATAAAATAGTCCAGCCACAGAGAATGCTGTTGTGAAGAATGCACTCATAAACCCTGATTCGCCAAAGAAGTTTCGCATTGCCGAAACTAAGCGTGGTAGAACTTCTGCTTCGTGTTCTGTATTGATTTTGGGGATAGGAATTTTTTCTTTAGCAATCAATGCGTCATTGAGAACCCAAAGAGATTGTTCCTCTGTTTGCTTTTTTCCATCTGCGCTAATTTGACAATCGGGAAATACCCAAGTGCCATCTGATTGCCGACCGAGACGTTCTGATAATTTATATCCTTTACCCCCTCGCTCTCGATAAGCTGCCAGTTCTTTGTGCAAATATTGGTGAAGTTCTTCTGGCTTTAAGTTATTGACAAGATAAACCTTGCCAGTAGAACGCGACAGACAATTAATAAAATCTGTAACTCGATGCAGTGCTTCCGCAGGAACTACTACCCTATTTTGTTCATTTGCTGAGTCATAACTGCGCTTTACCTGTAGAACTAATCCGCCAAAAGCATTGTTAGTTCCAATTAGTTCCCGCTCGACAATAAAACTAAAACCCGCTTTGGGAATCCATTGCCATTTGACATCGCCACCAGAGGCTTTAATTTTTTTCCAATATCCCAACTCTGCCCTATCTGGATGTTGCACTGGTGCTACCCAATCAGAAGTATTAAATTGTACATCTTTACATAGTAAATCATTGCGGATGTCATCAGACCAGAGCGAGATCCATTCATCAACTGAAATATAAGTGATCTGATGACGACCTCCTTGAATAATCAGGTCATCAATATCTTGTTCATCTTTGGTTAACTGTTCCCACCAACCAACTCGAATTTTACATCCCCACTTTTGCAACAACTTTACCGTTTCATAATAGCGGAGCATGATGTGCCGATTGGAAATCATACCCGCATCAACATACAAATCAATTACCAATTTTGATAAGGATATATTTCTAGTTTGTGCAATGTTTTCCAGATAACGTCTCAATAAGTTTGGGCTACAATCCCAAGTTGCTCCTGGCGCACCAATGATGATTTGTTGGAGATGACAAGCTACTGAGTGGGCTTTTAAAATTCCTTCAGCTAAACCAATAGAGGATAGTTGAATTGATAAAGGATGACAGAACGCTAATGGCATTTCCCCGTTATCTAACCTTGGGCCATTACCGTCCACAGGTGTGGATGACCCCCATTTATACTTACCACTACTTCGGTCATCTGGAAGTAGTTGGAACGCGATGATTTGTCTGATCTCGTTGTAAATTGGCAGGAATAATCCTGGTTGACCATATAAGTACAATGAACCATTGCGTTCGACCACACCTGGTAAATTAGCACTAATTTGTTCGACCTGCTTGGTCTCCCAAGAGCGAAAGCCAATAAAATCAATAAACTCACTCAGTTTCCGGACTTCAGTTAAATGATTGCGGTGAGCATCTGTTAGTTGTAGTTGTGACAATATTGTCCGGTAGTGTTTGTCTCGTTCTTCTTCGCTCAGAACTTTCATCTGAGGTTGAGGTTGAGGTTGATTTTGGAGTTGATTGTTAGGCATTTGATGTTTGGATTTCACTACAATTCTGGAGCGATGGTAGTTGAAGTCATTAAATTCTCTAAAGCTTGATGGATAAGCTTTTTGTAATGCTCTAGCCCAAGAGTTAGGCAGTCCTGTCAATTGAGCTATTTCTTTACTAGATGCTTTCTTTCCTCGGTTTTGAAGCTCTGTTGCAGCTCTAAATAATTCATCTGCCACCAATGGTGTAATAAACTCTTGTCCCATCCCACCTGATAGCTCTCGGATGTAGATGTAACCAGATGGAGCAGAATCAGGAAGAGAATGATAGCAATAAAGACTACCATCGTCATTCAACTTACAACTTCCTGCGGTATTTCCACATACAGGACAAGGATTTTTTTGCTGGAATACTTGCCTTTTTTGGGATTTCCTGGCATGAGTTTAGGCTCTTGAATACAGCAACTTTAGCTAGTCAAAGGAGAGAAATGACGTTTTTTGATTAAATTGGCTCAATTTGGGATTTATCGAAACGAATACAGGAGTCAGAATGAGGGCATGAATTATATACAAGTGGGAGATGAATGCAAGGGTTTTAAGTAAGTCGGTACAATAAAACCAAACTATGTGAAGAAAAGTAAATAAGGCTCAAACTCTTTCTCCCCCTGCTCCCTGCCCCCTGCCCCCTGCCTTATTCCAACAATAATTATTTACGCCGGCCTACTTATATCCCTTACTAATTGATTCTGATTTCTTTATTCTGACTTCTGTATTCTTCTTCAAAGCTATTTTTTAGACTTCTAAAGGGATTTTCGACGATTGGGCAGCTTGTAAAAGATGATGACAAGTCCAGTCCACCAAAGTCATTCCTGATGCTCTGGCTGCATCCTCAAACATTATTTGTAAGTGTGATGGCAGCGTAAGTGTGAAATACGAGTTTTTCGGTAGAGATTGACAACTATCAGAGTCACTCCACCGATATCGCCATGCAAGACATTCCTCGCCTCTTGTTTGAGCATCCTTCTCTAGAAAACTCAACAAACCAAATTTATAGCAGTAGAAGGTGTGGTTATCCTTTACCTGTTCTTTACTACAAAATTGACAATTCCAACAACTGCGTTCTTGATCATCTGTTTGTTTTGCACTCTGGGATGGATGTGCTTTTATCAGTTTAGTTGCTGCATCTACACTTTGCTCATTCAAGGCTTTTCGTAAATCTAAAGCTGATTTGTCATTGCCTTGTTGTCGGAGCTTATCTATTGCTGTAACTACCTTTTTCGCTTTGGAATAATTACGACCACTACCTAAACCTACAAGCTTTGCTACTTTATCGCGGGTTTGTCCTGAAGACGATGCAGGAAAATTTTCCACAAGCGTTGTTTCTACTCTTCTGCCTAATTTTTGATTAGTAGTAGCGGCGGCCATTTTTTGTCGTCGCTTTGCTTTGACTTTTTCGATCCCTTCCCAAGCAATGGCTTCACGCACTTTTTGTTCGGTTGTCTTTTTGCGATCGGCATTTTCTAACAACAGTGCTTCCAATTCAGCTTCCCGATCTGGAAAGTCTCTGATTTCTACTGGAATCTGATTCCAACCCAATAACAGTGCTGCCTTCCAATAAGGATGGCCGTTAACAATGGTATTTTCCATCGTGATCAGTAACGGTCTAGGGTACTGAGAGTTTTGAATTAATCTCATCACATCAGAAACATCTTCTAATTCTCCGTAAATCGACAAATACAATGGATGGGGTTTCACAGAGTTGGGGTCAACTAATTGAAATAGTGAATTGGGTTGGGAAGTAACACTCATAGAAACCCTCATTTTGTAAAGAATTGCCAAAAATCCTGATGCCAGTTACTGTTCGCGTCATCAGAACTGCCATCTGTAGTACAGTAAAATCGAGATAGTTCTCTCACTTAATAGGTATGGTGATTTTGCCCTTCCACTGCCTATGTCATGGATTGGCATGGTTAAAACTAACTAGTATAAAAAGTTCATAAGTCTCAAAAACAAGGCTGATGACTTTTTATCAATTCGACAAAATCTCAATTGACTGATTATTTAGTCACATATGTCTAATATGTTGGACGCTTATTCTTAGTAATTTACCGCATTAGGTACAGTCTGATTAGCTTTGACACTAAAATCACACCGAAAACGTATAAAATCTTAATATGGCAAACAAGGCAGAAAGATTAGCACAATTCATTAAAGGGCTACGAGGTACTACATCACAACGTCGTTTCTCTCAACAGTTGGGTGTGAGTAAGTCTTGCGTGAATTTCTGGGAATCTGGTTTGGCTTTCCCTGATACAGGAAATCTAGAGAAGCTAGCAGCATTAAAAGGATGGACGCTGGCGGAACTGCAAACCTACCTGGTAAAAGGAGAGTTGCCGTCTGATGACACATTACAGCAGATTATTACTAAATTGCGATCGCTCCCCACAGAGGCTGTTGCTCAGGTAGCATCTGCGGCAGTAGAAACATTAGCCAGCAGAAGCCAGTCAGTGCAGGCAGTGATCAAGTAACTTTGACTTGGGTGAACATCACTGATGTCCGCTGTCATATTGTTTATTTTCAGAAAGTCTTTGTGGCAATGTAATCAGTCGCTTTCTGACGACACTTTAGTCACCATACAACAGTTTTTAGCGATAGCGAGTTTTAAACCATCGTTATCTTGATGGGTAAGTATGCTTAACTGCAAAGTAGTGAATCTGGTTGTCTGAAAACTGTTCTTAAGTGGTACTAGTAGACGTTTGTTACGGTTGAATAATTGACGTTGCAAAGAGATTCCTTTGTCAGCGATCAAAATACGTACTGCCAGGGCACGGGTTTTTCTACTCTTCATCATGATTTAATTTTGTGAGTGTTCAGTAATTTTTGCCCAGTGCGGTAGTCGTGCTTAAATACACGAATGCTTCCCTGTATGAGAAATAATTGAACGATTTTCTTTGTTGTGTTTAATACTTATTACAAGATTTTGCCTAGCCTAAATCCTAAAAAAATCTACCTAAAGTAAGAAATAGAGTTTATTTATCCCTCGCTATATCTTTAGATAGATGCAATAAGTATATTGTTGTTTTGGAAATTGAATATATTTTATACAAACATTTATGAGGTGATTTTCAATATAACTACACAAACCATCATGTGGTTAATTGGCAAAATCATCTTTGACAAGTTCTACTCAAAATATAGATCCTAAAAACTTGCAGAAATACTTATGGGCAAGGACATTAACCTTAGATTTTTTATATGAAAATCTAACAAAATTTAATTACTAATTCATTCTAAAATCTACTTGGTAAAAATACTCATTGTAATCTGAATATGTAAATAATGAAACAAAGCTGAAGCATAATATACATTTGCATAAAAATCTAATTATTTTAGATACAAAAAATTGTCAAAATCAAGATAAGTGTGTATAAATAATTAAAGGTGTATGGTTTCGCTCCAAATTCATTCAGTTAAGTGCATTTCATTCCAATTGTATCGATCGACAATTCTTCCTATGCTGTTCGATGGGGGTCTAACTGCAACATGAGAAAGGGTTGTTTTTCGCCTAAGTTTGTTACTTAAAATACATCAGATATCTCCTGCAAAACTTGAGACACAGGTTGACGTAGCCTATGTGTATGACTTAAGTAGTAACAATTTCCTGGTGGAGTATGGTAATTCATTGTGGCATATGCGAATTTTATTTACGCTCTTGTTGTGATGAATTGTAGTAAGCATAACGATTTTAAAGATTTCCAAAAACGAATCTAGTTTTAAAATCAAAAACAACTTCAGGAGGTTCACTTATGTCTTTTATTAATAAATGTATTT
The DNA here is from genome assembly GCF_963889195.1 of Calothrix sp. FACHB-168. NCBI lineage: Bacteria > Bacillati > Cyanobacteriota > Cyanophyceae > Nostocales > Calotrichaceae > Calothrix > Calothrix sp. FACHB-168. Next base: position 74,151 of record NZ_CAWPNJ010000040.1, on the reverse strand, counting down.
ACTGAGGACAAGAAGTTAAGTAGGCGATCGCAAAAGGAAAACCAATTTTCTTTGCAGGAGGGGAAGGTGTCGGCGATACCCTCTGGGACTAAAGTTTAGCTGCCACTACAATGCTTGAAACCGGAAGCACGATTGCATCACGGCAGTTGGTACTACAGAGCCTTTATTCGATGCCTTCATCCAAAAAACCATGATTGGGGCAGTGAGAAGAGTTTTTAAGACCGGAGCGAAACACGATAGTAACAGTTGGCGATATTCTCAGTGACTGTTTCAATCTTGAATTTTCGAGATAGGACAACCATTCCAGTTTAGGGTGATTGATGCCCTCAAGTCTTTGGGGTGGTTAAAAAGTAAAAGTAAAAATGCGATCACTATGCTGACCTTCAGTTCGCAACGAACCCAAACATTCCCCAACTTCAGCTAACTTGGGAAAAGTGCTCCCTTCATACCCATGAAATTAAAAAATAAGCCAACGATAAGACCCGAAGACTTACTGACAATTAGTCAAGCTAGTGAAAAGTTGGGTAAAGGATTTTCCTATAAGTCGATCCAACGGAGAATTGCGGCTGGAGATTGGATCGAGGGTATCCACTTCATTGATGATGCACCCAGCTATTCAAAATTAAGAAGCATCAAAATAAATTTACCAGCCGTCCTCGAATGGCGTTCTACTCCAGCGGCTGAACGTTAGGTGCTTTGGGTTTTCCTTCTCCAAAAACATCAGTTTCAAACTTGGATCGATAATATTTTTCGTCGATCCAAGCTCGGTAAGTGTTGCAGTGTATCGCTTCTGAATGCCCCATTAACTTCGCAGCTCGGTTGGTGGGGATATCAAACTCGAAGCACCGCCGCGCATAGGCATGTCTCAAATCGTATGCCCGGAAACTTAATTTGCTGTCCCAAAACCACCTAGCAACTCTTTGTCCCGGTGTTCTCCCTCTGTCGTGGTTCTGAGACATTGGGGGGTGAATTACATTACTCAAGTTCCAAGCATCAGCCCATTCCGGGTACATTGGGTAAGCTAGCCGTTCTCCTGTCTTTGTATCTGAGGACACACGAAGAATGGGAAACTCTGACATATCCAGGGTGAAAACTTCGTGCGATCGCAATCCGTATGTAGCGAGCATTGCTACCAACCAACGCCAACCGGGATGTTTAATTGAGTTAACAGCAGTGGCAATTTCTTCATCACTCGGTAAATTTCTCGGATTAACCGACCTTGGCGAATAATTACCTGTCAATTCTCGAATCTTATCCACACCACCAATACCGGCAAAAACGGCTAATCGCGCCATTGAATGGCAAACTATTTGGCGAGTTTTGGTGTCAGGACTTGTCGATGCGATCGCAGCTAGTATCAAGTCTAAACTTAATGGTTCATCCACACTAGGGAATTTTGCAAAAGCTCTGATAAATGAATCATTCCAAGTTCGCAGAGATTTACGATTTTTCTCAACCTTGTTCCAATGGTCAAGCTCAAACTTTTCTATCCAAACAGATACCGACTCTAAATGCTGCTCGTTATCTTCATCTTCCTGCCAATCAGACCAATTAAAAGTCCCCAATTCCAACTGGGCACTAACAATTTTAGCCTTTTGCTCTGCTGCTTTTACCCCTGCATAACTTGCTTTAAAGCCTAAAAATAATCGTTGCTGATAAGGTTTAGGTTTCCCAGATTTCGGCTTCGGTGGAAAAGTCCCACGCAATAACAAGGAATTACCCCGTGATTCCACCGTAACTCTTGTGCCACCAGCCTTTAACCGCGAGTTTAGCTGCTTTAACTCTCTAGTAATATCTAGTCCCATAAGTGCCTAAATAAGTGACTAATACTGTACTATTTTGTCAGTAAATGACTAACTCAGACCGTTAAGATACTTTGAGGACAAGGCAATTAGAGCAGTAGTTCTAGGGTTTTCACTAGTATGGCAAAGCGGTTCCATTCGCCTGTGCCGTTGGGGGCGTTGACAACAGTACCTTCAAATACCAAGATGTCTAGAGGAATCTTTCCGGAAATACAATCGCGCAGTAGTTGTTGTAAGTTATCGCCCAGTTCCAACCCTAAGGATGGATGCCACAGCAATTTGATGCCAAAATCAGCAATTAAATCGCATACTGTCGGTTCTTCGGCGTTCAGGAATGAAATGGTATTACCTGAACAAGCACCACCCTGTAGCCATAGTACATTAGTCATCGGCTATGTATTTTTTTACTAGTTATGATGCATGAAACAGGTGATAAGGATTGTAGCGATATCACCTGTTTCTCAATCTTTATTTTTAATTTAATCTATTTTTGCTCAAATATTCCTGATTCAAAGAAAAATTATTGTGAGTACCAATTGCAGGCGTAAAAAAATAAATTAGATTGTGATAGTCATAACATAATTTATATCGAAAACAGGGATAATAGATAGACTAATATTATATTTTCAGCAAAAATTAAGTTGTGATTTTTAAGTAAATTCCAGGCATGGCAAGTATATTAGGGATATAGCATAGTAATTGCTGGCTAATAAGAGTTGTATTTCTATACAAATAATTAATAGCTATTTGCTGACATATATTTAGAAATATAGATAAAATAAGATTGAAAGCAGAATATTAAAATTGCTGTATTTGTTAGCAGTTGATACAAATTAACTTAACGAAGTTTTAAGGTATTTAAAACTCTCATGAATATTGGCATTTTCCCTCTAGAAATTTGCCAACAGATTGTTTTATATTTTAGATGCTTGATAAATTCAATCCTCAGATTGTGCAGTCAACGACTGGCAACAATACCAGACGCTCAAAATTCTGGCTACTCTTTTTCTTGCCCAGTCTAGATTTATCATCCCTATTGGTGTGAAGAGAGTCTTTCCCTAGTGAGGAGAGACGTAACGAGGAGGAGAAAAAGACAGGGAGCATCCCAAATGTGCAAAAACGCCCTCACCCTATAAGGGTAGGCAGGCTTTGTTGGTATAGCAATACCCTTCTAGGGTATTGCGTCAAAATTGGGATGCTCCCAAAAGACAGGATGAGATTGGGGAAAATCAGGGAGTTTCGCTGAAGAGATTCACAATCTGCGTAAATCGGCTGAGTATGTATAGCCCTAGATGAGACAGGTTTTCCTGTTTTCAAGATATCAATTCGCTCAAATTCATCAATTTTGAATTTTGAATTGGTATCACAGATGGGCGTTGAAAAAATTCAATTCCCCAACGGCCAGATTACGGTAGTTATGACCCCTAGCACAAGAGATTCAGTAGTGACAGCAGCAATTGCAGCCATTGCATCAGAGTCAGCAACTACAGCAGAAAAAATCCAGATGCTGATAGAGACGGCGCTAGGTTTGCAAAAGCAGTCCCCAACTACCAAACAATTGCGGAATGCACTTTCCCTATGTTACCGAGCCTATGAAATGTGTACAGAGGACTATCCCTTACTCAAAGCCAAGGCGCAAGTGGGGATGGCTAAGACATTACAGAGGATTCCCGATGTAGGGGCGCAATTGCTGGTACAAGCGAAAATTGGCTATGAAGAGGCATTGCCAATTTTACAACAGTTAGCTTCGCCAATAGAGGTGGCAGAAGCACAGATGAATTTAGGGTTAGTGTTGCAATCACTGGTACCCTTCAATTTGGCGCGGATAATAGACTGCGTCAAAGCTTATCAACAGGCTTTGCAGGTATTTACTTGGCAAGATTATCCCCAAGAGTACGCTATCTTATACAACAATATTGCGATCGCCTATCTTTCTCTACCCCTAGCCTCAGAACGGGAATATTTTTGTCACGGGTTAGCAGTACAGTCATTACAAGTAGCGTTAAAGCATATTCAGCTAATCGATCATCCCCAAGAATATGCCATGTTACAGAACAACTTGGGCAATGCTTGGCAGTATTTCATGCTTTCCCATCCTTTAGAGAATAACTTAAGAGCGATCGCAGCTTACGACGAAGCTTTAAAAGTCTGTAACTCCCAAGATATGCCTCTGGAATACGCTAACACAATTTCTCATAAAGCCAACGCCCTCTGTAAACTACCCGATAATATCCAACAACCACAAGCCGGTAATTTGCACAATCTCCTACAGTCTCGTGCTTACTATCAAGAAGCTTGGGAAATTTTCAGCCAAAACCAACAGTTAAAAGAAGCACAATTAGTTGCCCAATCTCTTAACGAAATTGTTGCAGAAATTACAAATCACTATTTATGAATAGTTAGATTTTAACAGTTATCAGACATTAACTTGTGTACTGTTTACAGTTATAACAATCCTGAAATATTCATGAAAAAGCTAAAGCTATTTTCATGTAGAAGTTCGCGACTTCAGCAGGATTGTGACAAAAATCAAAAAATAATAAATATTGTCTAGGAAACTAACAATGCTAGGTGTTGCGAGCAATTTTTTCAGCAGTTTCTCATCTGGAGAAATTAACATTAGTACCGTATTGTTGTCCTTACTCATAGCCACTGTTGCAGCCATGCTAGGCGGTGCAATTGGAGGAATGCTATTAGCTGGAAAAGATATCGGTTATAAATTTTCAGCCACATTAGGCGGATTATTTGGCCCTGCGGGTGTGATTCCCGCAGTACTTTTAGGGCTAGCTGTACTAAATTTATTTAGCAATTTCTAGGAGGTTTTATGTTTGAGCTTGGGTGGTTATCAGCTAAGTTATTTTTTAAAGGAAAATTATTCCGCGATCCCATACATTTTGTGCAACAGCTATCAATTGGTATTACCATAGGTTGCGTTATTTTAGTTGTCTTTGCCCAAACTGCTATGCCTTTTTGGCTACCAATTATTATATCTAGCTTAATCACCGGCATAGCCATGCCATTTTTATTGAAAGACTTCAAAATGAAGTAAATGGTCAATGGTCAATGGTCATTTGTCATTGGTCATTGGCATTAATAATAACTGGTTTATCTGGACTTTGACTTACAGTACGCGCTTCGGGGCATGGCAGTGCCAGTGCCCCTACAATCAACGATAATCTGTATCTCACCAACTGGCAATCTGCTGTATAATTTTTTGGTTCACAACCCATCTGGAATTGCTGTATTGACAAATGACTAATGACAAATGACTAATGACTAATTTAGAAGAATTGGTACAAGAAATTAACCGCTTTGAAGAAATTATTGCTGAGTGGGATGAAAGTCAAAGGTGTGTAGTTGTCGGGTTAAAAAGAGCAATTGAAGACTTACATAAAACAGCTTTAAAACGTTTAATAAAAAGCTTTAAGGAAGAATCTATATCAGCTTTGCGTCATGCTGTTGATGATGAAGTGGTATATGCAGTTTTGCTATATCACGAATTAGTCAAACCACCTACACCACCTTTAGAAAAACGCCTACAAATAGCCCTAGAGGAAGTAAGGCCAGGTTTACAAAGCCATAATGGTGATATAGAACTAGTCGCAATTAAACTACCGGATACAGTAGAAGTGAGACTGACAGGAACTTGTAGTAATTGTCCTGCTTCTACTTTAACTTTATCTCAAGGAGTTGAACAGGCAATTAAATCTCATTGTCCAGAGATTACGCAAGTTATTGCTGTTAGTAGTGGGGCTAGTGCTGGTAGTTCTACATCTAACTTAACTAGTCCATTTCATCCAAAAATAGGCTCTACTTGGATTAGAGTTACAACTGTTGAGCAAATTCCCGAAGCTGGTGTGTTAGCAGTTAAAGTTGCGGGACATGCATTTATTCTATCTCGCCAAGGCGATCGCATTAGCTGTTACCATAATGCTTGCTCTCATCTCGGCTCTACGTTGGATGAAGGTAAAGTAGAGAATGGAATTATTACTTGCCCTAACCACGGTTTTCAATATAAGTTAGCAACTGGTGAATGTTTAACGGTTCCTGAAGTTGGGCTTCAGTCATATCCGTTAAAAATTAAAGAAGGTAAAGTTTTTGTACAGTTGTGATAAATGGGCATTGGGCATTGGGCATTGGGCATTGGGCATTGGGCATTGGGCATTGGGCATTGGGCATTGGGCATTGGGCATAAAATAAAATAATGTTCTGTTCCCTGTTAGATTTGATAAATTATACCAATTTGAAAAAACAATACAACAGATGGTAGGGGCATGGCATATTAGTAAATAGGGGACATCCAATTTTTTAAATACCCAATAAATTTGTAGTGCGTAAAGCCTTCGGCATAGCTTCGCTTAACGCGTAGCGTGTCCGAAGGACAAACGTCTCGCTCGCTTTGGAACATCAGCGAGCAAGACTTCGGCGTGAGCGCTCAGTCGAACGCTGCTCGCACTACGGAATATGGGTAATTTATTTTTTGTAAGTCCCTAGACCATGCTGTAGGGAACATCGACAATCTTTTGGTACATACAATAATTTTACTGGTGCCGTGCCCCTACGACTCGCCCCACAAGCCTTTTACCCCACCCCTTAATTCCCTCCCCGTAAACGGGGAGGGGACGTTTTGGCTTTAGACAAAACTGGGGTGGGGTAACGCGGATGTTGATGATAGACGCACTAACTGCGGAAAGCCCTTAGTTTTAAAGTCATCACCTCTAGCTCTACAATGCGTAATTATGCTGAGGTTAATTTTCTATTTTTGCATAACCTACCCTGCATCAAAGATATAGAAGATTAACCAATCAATTGAGAGTCGCTATCTAGAGGATTTGTGATGTCTAACCGTTTGAAATACGTAACCTTTACCGCCTTGTTGTTATCTTTGAGTGCTTCTGTGGCTTTAGCTGTAAATCCGTTGGTAGTTAAGCATACATTGGCACAAGTCGCAAGTTCTGCTGACAGCAAAGCGGAAGCGGATAAGTTATTTCAAGAAGGTTTACAGCAGTATCGGTTTGGGGAATATCCCAAGGCGTTGCAAACATATCAACGAGTGTTGGAGATACGGCGAAAATTGGGCGATAAGGCAGGAGTTGGACAAACTCTCAATAATATAGGACAGGTTTATAATGGGTTGCTTCAACAGGACAAAGCCTTAGAAGTTTTACAGGAAGCGTTGACGATTCGTAGAGAAATTAAAGACCATGCTGGAGAGGGGGAAACTTTAGATAATATTGGTGGGGTTTACCTGGCTTTATTTAAAGAAGAGGAAGCTTTAAAAACTTTACAGCAAGCTTTAGAAATTCGCCGCGAGGTAAAAGATAAAGCCGGGGAAGCAGTTACTCTCAGTCGAATGGGATTTACTTATACTTTCTTGAAACAACAAGATAAAGGCTTGAAACTTTTACAACAAGCCCTGGTAATGCATCAAGAATTGGGCGATAAATTTCAAGAGGGATTTACTCTATTTAGGATAGGAGTAGCTTACGACAACATAAATGATTATCCTAATGCATTGGATTGGTTGAATAAAGCTTTAGCTGTGAATCGTGAAATAGGAAACCGTGCTTGGGAAGGTAGAAGTTTACTCCAGATAGGATTGATTTATTTTTATACAAAAGAATATGACAATGCATTGAAATTTTTTCAGCAATCATTACCTATCATTCAAGCAGCAGGTATTCGTTATTCTGAAGCTAGTATTCTCGCTACTATAGGAGATAGCTATTTTATTCAACAAAAATATGATGAGGCTATTAAATTTTATCAAAAAGCATTACCTATAGCTCGTGAATTAAAAAGAAAGTCTCTTGAATCTGAAGTACTCACATCTCTAGGAGATTGTTATAGAAGGCAAGAAAAATATGACATAGCTTTAGAGGTTTATCAGCAGGCTTTACCATTAATGCGTGAAGTTAAAAATAAACCTGAAGAAGGTAGAATTCTCTTTCTCATAGGAACAATTTATAATTTGCAAGGGAAATCTGAACAGGCGCTCGAAAATTTACAAAAATCATTACCTATCGCTAGGGAGATAAAGAATCAAACACTAAAAGCTAAAATTCTTGCTGAAATTGGACATACTTATTTTATTCAAAAACAATTTGATAGGGCAATTGAATTTTATCAGCAAGCATTAGCTCTTGAACGACAACCACTTAATAACCGTGTTGTACAACTGGATATTTTAACGCAAATCATGCTGTTATATGGGTTAAGTGCTAGTGAGGCTGGAAGAAAAAAAGATTATACTCGTGCTATAACCCAAGAAAATCAAAAGCTTAACTTAGTAGCAGAAGCCTTAAATATTGCCAGAGAACTCAAAGATTCAGCAGCAGCAAAAGAAGTGATGAGGATACAAAGTCAAGCTTATTCTTCAATAGGTTATTATTACTTGAATCTTCAAGAATTACAAAAAGCACAAGATTTTATTCAACAAGGGTTAACAATTGCACGACAGTCTGGAAATTTAAAAGCCGAGAGGTATGCTTTATCTTATCTTGGTGGAGTTTACATGGCTCAGGGAGATAACACCAAGGTAATTGAAGTAGGTAAGCAAGAATTAGAAATTGCTCGGCTACTGAAAGATCCTATCTTGGAAGTAGGAGTTTTATTAGGACTTGCTAATACGTATAATCTTTTGGGAGATTATGAACAAGGTATTCAATTTTCACAACAAGCTTTAACAAAAGCAGAAGAAATTGATATTCAGAAATTACCTGAACATCTTCAAGAGTATGCTTTGGGAAGAAAGCCAAGTGCTTTAGGAACTTTGAGTTTAATTTATACAAATCTTGGAGAATACGATAAAGCTCTAGAATTTGCCCAAAAAAGTTTAAATTTGGTACGAAGTTTGAAAAAGCCTAAATTGGAAGCTAAGGCATTGATTGATATAGGCAGTGTATATAATACTAGCCAAGACTTCCAAAAAGCAATTGAATTTACCCAACAAGCTTTGAAAATAGCAAGAGAAATTAAGAATACTGATTTAGAAGCAGAAGCATTAAAAAAACTCAGTGCTGCTTATACAGGGAAGGGAGATTATCAGCAAGCTTTAGATTCTGCACAACAAATATTAGTAATTGCAGAAAAAACGCAAAATTTAAATCTGAAAATAGATGCTTTAGATATTCAAAGGCAGATTTATACTAACCAAGGCAATTATCAGAAGACTTTAGAATTATTTCAGGAAGCTTTGAAAGTCGCTAAACAAGATAATAATCCCTATTATGAATGGTTAAAACTATTAGAACTTGGAGCATTCTACAATAGCTTAGGCGATTATCAAAAAAACATTGAATATCTGCAACAAGCACTCTCGTTAGCCAAGAAAATGCAAAATCCTCAGTTTGAGGGTACTACATTATTTGTTCTTGCTTACAGCTATTTTGGCAAGGGTGAACCACAAAAAACAATTGAATTTGCCAATCAAGGTTTAGCTATTTTACCAAAAACTAAAACAATTTCACTTGAAATAATAGGCAATCTTGTACTTAGTTTGGGTTATGGTGAATTAAATAACGAGCAAAAAGCTATCGAAGCAGCCCAAGCTAGTTTAGCATTGGTGAGAAAAGGCAAAAATCCTAATGATGAAAAGACTGTACTTACAGTTTTAGGAAATTTACAGCGTAAGTTTGGTAAAAAGCAAGAAGCTATTCAAACATATAACCAAGCTTTAGCAATTAAAACTCAAGCCAAAACTGTAGGTACTGATTCAGGAATCTATGCAGGTTTAGGTCGTGTTTATGCCGATTTAAATCAGCCGAATACGGCAATTCCTTATTATAAAGAAGCAATCAACCGCATTGAAGAAGTACGGCGCGGGATTAAATTATTAACGCCAGAGTTACAAGCTTCTTTTTTACAAACAACTGTAGATTTTGGCTCAGTTAAAACTGAGGATATTTATCGTCAATTAGCCGATTTATTATCCTCACAAGGTAGAGAAGCTGAAGCACAACAAGTAATGGAACTTTTGAAAATTCAAGAACTAAATAATTTTGCGCGTGAAACAACAGGTACTAGTAAAATCACAAACTTAGAATTAAGTAATACAGAAAAGCAAATTATTACCAAACATGGCACATTAATCGCTTTCGGTAATCAGCTTGCTGAGTGTAAAAAGAATAAATGTTCTCAGTTAAGTAATTTAATAACCCAGCATCGACAACTAACTGAAGAATTCAACTCATTAATTGAAAATCTGAAAAATCCTAAAAATTCTGAAGTTGATAAATCACGAATTAAAGATGTATACGATCGCACTGATGATTTAATCGCTAGCGCTGAAAAAATACTAGCTGCACCTAAACAACCAGATGGGACGGTACTGATTTATCCCTTAGTACTCAAAGATAAAGTCCGCATACTTTGGGCTGCAAAAGGTGGTGTTCTTAGTAGTAAGGTTTGTCAAATTGGCGAAAGTGAACTTACCAAAGATGTTAGTAATTTTCGGAGATTACTCCAACAACCAGATAGTGATATTACTCAAGTAAAGGCAACAGGTAAAAAGCTGTATGATTGTTTAATCAAACCGATAGAATCAGAACTAAAAGCAAACAAAGTTAAACATTTAGTGTTTGTTCCCGATCGCGCTATTAATTATATTCCTATGGCGGCGCTGTTTGATGGGGAAAAATATTTAATTGAAAATTATAGCGTTGTATCTGTGCTAAATGCTGGATTAACAGATGCTAAAGATACCCTACCTCCACAAATCCAAGATACACAGGTTCTCGGTTTGGGTTTATCAAATCAAGCAAAAACTCCTGATGGTACATTTTCTGCATTAAATTATGTACCAATTGAGTTAGATGCGATTGTAAAACAAAAACCCAACGATAGTACAGGAATCTACCCTGGTACAAAATTTCTCAATCAAGCTTTTACCAGAGATGCGCTGGAAAATAACCTCGATGGACGCAATATTTTACACATTGCTACTCATGGTTTATTTAAAGCTGATAACCCAGAAAAATCATATATCCTTCTAGGAACAGGTGTACCTTACCCAATCACACAAATTAAACATTTACAAAAATTGCGCGAAATTCATCTTGTAGTGTTATCTGCTTGCGAAACAGCTTTGGGAGGTTCCGATCAAAATGGGATAGAAATTCAAGGTATGAGTGCTTATTTTCTCAGAGATAAAGCAAAATCGGTGATGGCTTCTTTATGGGTAGTCAGCGATCGCAGTACTGCTCAACTCATGCAACAATTTTACAGTAATCTCGCCAATTCAGCCAATTCAAAAACACGCATAACTAAAGCTGAAGCATTACGCCAAGCACAATTGAGCTTACTCAATAGTAATAAATCTACAGGTGAAAATACTGGTAACAGTCGTGGCATTTTTGAGCTAATCAACCCAGATATATCGTCAAGACATGAAAATAATACCAGTGGTTATTCTCATCCTTATTACTGGGCACCATTTATCTTAATTGGTAATGGACTTTAAAATAATTCGTAATTCGTAATTCGTAATTACCTATAGTGAAAATGCGTAGGTTGGGTTGAGGGACGAAACCCAACAAACCCCCGGTAATGTTGGGTTTCACTCCGTTCAACCCAACCTACAATTTATCTGGGGAGCTAGGAATTTGGAGAATTGCATCAAACAATACAGATAATTATCTAGTAGCAATTTACTAAGATAATGTAGCGGATTTTTGATGAGATTTAAAATCTATAAATTAATAATTAATTTATATTTTTTTTGATGCAAATGGGCTATTTAAATGTATTTATACATCAAAAAATCCAGTAAACGATCTAATATCAATCTAATAGGATCGTGTAGCTTAAATAGCAGCGCTATCCCAGATATTAATCAATAATTAAATTGTGTATATTTTGGTTAAAATCTGCTTGATAAGTCTAGAATTTCTGGCGTGACTTACTCTAAAGTAGAAGCAACTTTTACGCTGAGAAATCTATTGCGGCTAACCTCAGTCAATTTAGTAGGTAGAGAACGGAAAATCTTCTGACTGATACTGCCTAGCTTGCTTGAGTCGAGAATACTTGCAATTTTATTTGTCAACCCATCATTACTTACTTGTGCAGATGATCCCTAGTATTACAGATTCAACAGTCAAGGCCGCGATCGCAGCTATTGCATCGGAGTCAGCAACGACACAAGAGAAAATCGATATGCTGATTGAATTAGCACAAGGTTTGCAGAAAAAACCGCAAAATGCGCAAGATTTATGGAGTGCGATCGCACTTTATAAACGGGCGACGGAAATGTGTAGCGATGACTATCCCCTAATGAAAGCCCGCGCTAAGGTGGGTATGGCTGGCGCGTTGCGAACAATTCCCGATGAGGGAACGGAATTATTACTAGAAGCAAAAGCAGCCTATGTAGAAGCATTACCAATTTTACAGCAGTTAGCTTCTAAAGAGGAATTAGCCGAAGCCCAGATGAATTTTGGCTTGGTGTTACAGTCTTTAGTCCCCTTCAATTTGGCACAAATAGCGGATAGTATTAAAGCTTATCAAGAGGCTTTGCGGGTATTTACAGCAGAGAAATACCCAGAGGAATATGCAATTTTACACAACAATATTGCGATCGCATATCTTTCTATCTCAGTGGGGATGGAACAAAAACAGTTATGTGAAGGCTTGGCGGTACAGACATTTGAGTCAGCACTCAAGCAAATTACCCTAATTGAAAACCCCAGAGAATACGCCATGTTGCAAAATAATTTGGGGAATGCCTTACAATACCTGCAAAGTAACCATCCTATCGAGAATAATTTACGCGCGATCGCAGCTTATGAAGAAGCCTTAAAAGTGCGAAATGCTCAAGATACGCCTTTAGAATACGCTAATACTATTTCTAACAAAGCTAACGCCCTCTTCAACCTTCCTGATGATCCAGAAAAACCAGAGGCGGGAAATCCACAAAATCTGTTAAAAGCCAGGAATTACTATCAAGAAGCTTGGGAAATATTCACCCAGCATCAACAGTTAGAACAAGCACAAATTGTTGCCCAAGCTTTGCAAGAATTAGAAACAGAAATGCAACTCAGTAATCAGCAATTGCAGAGGCAATAATCAGGGGTGGAGAAAGGTAGCGATCTGTCCCATTAATTTTGCGGGGTTGGTAGTTGCGATTTATCGCTTAAATAAAGGGCTAAAGCCCAACTACAAACCTGAAAATTAATGAGACAAAGCACTAGTGCTGCATGGCGTAAATAACCATACCATTTTATAAATTCATTTTGATAATCTAGAGTAGTGCGAGCATCTTGCTCGCTGACAAACGCGAGCAAGATGCTCGCACTACAATGGTATGCTCATTTCCGCCGACCTGTACTAGTTATCCAAGAGTTGGAGTCATTACTTGATCTCCAAAGCTTTGACTGCCTTGCATATACTCCTCTAAACTAAAGGAATCTACTTGAATCGCATCATTACGGGCGAATTCAGCCTCACAGATGAGTTCAACATCTTTCTCGCTAATTACCCCAGCTTTGAGGGCTGCGGAAATTAACTCATCGGGTTTTAGTTGTGGTAGTTTCCCCGCATGGCTGGCATTTTTGATAGTTTTCACGATGGGTTCAGCTTGGGATAACAAGGTAAAAGCTTTTTCCAAACGTCCTAATGCTTCATCGCTGCTGCGGGGAATATGAATACCTGCGGTGAGGCGATCGCGTATTTCTCCAGGAGTTTGTAATTTATGCGCAATTTCGCTACCAAGTTTGTCATCAGGTAATGAACCAATGGGATTAAGTCGCCACCACCAAGTCAAGAAATTACCTAAAACTGGTACAAATAAATTCTGGAAAATTCCCTCAAACGCTAACTGCATCTGCGCAAAAGCATATTGCATCGCCCAATGCACAAAAGCTAAGTCTTCGGGTTTTCGTCCTTCGGCTTCAAAACGGCGCAGGGTAGCAGTTGCTAAATACATCCAAGTCAGAATATCCGCAAACCTTCCTGTCAGTTTCTCTCGTCGCTTCAAGGTTCCACCCAGGGAGAACATCGCAATATCAGTTAGTAAGGCAAAGGTAGCCGCAGCCCATTGTAATTTACGGTAATATTTAGCCGTCGCACCTGACACTGGTGAAGCTGCTAAATTCCCACGGGTAAGATAGAGAAGTTTGGCGCGGAAAGTATTACGCACCGTCAACCCTAGATGATGCCAGAAAGCACGATCAAAAGCAGTCACATCTGATTGACTTAGGGCTGTAATTTCCTGATAAACGTAAGGATGACAGCGAATCGCCCCTTGTCCAAAAATCATTAAAGTACGGGTGAGAATATTTGCGCCTTCGACGGTAATGGAAATTGGAGTGGCTGTATAAATATTTGCCAATAAATTTCTGGGGCCTCGGCAAATTCCCGCACCGCCCATAATATCCATACCATCGTTGATGATTTTGCGAGAGATTTCGGTCAAACTGTATTTGGCGATCGCCGAAATTACCGCAGGTTGTTCGCCTTTATCTACTGCACCACAGGTATAAGTTCGCGCCGCCTCCATTAAGTAGGTTAAACCGCCAATTCTCGCTAAAGGTTCTTCTACGCCTTCAAATCGACCAATTGATAAACCAAATTGTTGCCGTACCACAGCATGAGCGCTGGTCACTCTCGCTACTAACTTCGCCACACCCGTACAACTAGCCGGGAAGCTAATTCCCCTACCTGCGGCTAGGCTTTGCATCAACATTTTCCAGCCATTACCAGCCTGTTCCACACCGCCGATAATTTGGTCTACAGGAATAATAACGTTATGTCCTTCTGTAGGAGAATTGTAAAAAGGTACACCCATTGGGTCATGTCTTCTACCCATAATTACGCCCGGTGTATCCGTGGGAATTAAAACGCAGGTAATGCCAACTTCTTTACCTTTACCTAAGTAATTTTCTGGGTCGCGTAATTTAAAAGCTAGTCCTAAAAGAGTTGCGATCGCAGCTAAGGTAATATAGCGCTTCTTCCAATTCAACCGCAGGTAAAGCTTACCATCATCGCCTCTAAATACTGTACCTTCTGACTTAATACTAGCGGCATCTGACCCAGCAGTCGGTTCTGTCAGCGCAAAACAAGGAATTTCCTCACCCCTGGCGAGACGGGGTAGGTAATAATTTTTCTGTTCCTCTGTTCCGTAGCGGAGTAATAATTTTGCAGGGCCTAGTGAATTCGTTACGCCCACAGTTGCAACGTGAGTAAAAGAACGGGATGCTAACTTAGTCATCACATTACTGTAGGCGAAATGAGAAAATCCCAAACCGCCATATTCTTGGGGAATCATCATTCCTAAAAAGCGTTCTTGTTTGAGATAATCCCAAACTTCCGGCGGTAAATCCTTGCGGCGGTAAATTTCCCAATCACTTACCATGCGACAAACTTGTTCAACAGGGCCATCAAGAAACGCTTGCAATTCTGGCGTAACTAGAGGGTATGGTTCTTGATTAATTCTTTGAAAATTTGGTTTACCTGAGAAGAATTCCCCATCTACCCAAACATTACCCGCTTCAATAGCTGCGCGTTCAGTATCAGAGATTTTGGGTAATAAGTTAAAGGCTTTAATGGCTTTGATTAACGGTGATGTGATGATATTTTGGCGGATAATTGGGATATTGAAAATAAGAGCGATCGCCCCAAAAATCACCCAAGTCCAAATAGGGGCATGGACGAATACTAGTAATGTTGCGAAATATAGCGACCAAACCCACAAAGGAACGCCAATGTAACCAAGCAATAGTAATAGGAAAACTAGCGTTGAAACTATTATGATTGGATGAATAAGGTTCATTATGTTTTCACCCATGTGAATAAAGGTATGAAAATCTCACGCAAAGGCGCAAAGGCGCAGAGAAGAGCAAAATTTCCTTAAAAACCCTCCGCGTAACTTTGCGCTAACCTTCGCGCCCCTCTGCGTTAAAAAAAGAAAATTAAATCATCAAATTCTCAAACACCGCCGCAGCACCCATTCCCCCGCCTACACACATTGTCACCAAACCATAACGGACGCTACGCCGTTTCATTTCGTGGAATAAGGTAGCTGTAAGTTTCGCACCGGTACAACCCAGAGGATGTCCCAAAGCGATCGCACCACCGTTAACATTAACAATCTCTTCATTCAGTCCGAGTTTGCGAATTACAGCCAAGCTTTGGGCTGCAAAGGCTTCGTTGAGTTCGATTAAGCCGATATCATTTAAAGTAAGACCGACTTGTTTTAAAACTTTGGGAACAGCTTCCACCGGGCCGATACCCATTACATCTGGGGCGACACCTGCAACTGCATAGCCTAACATTTTACCCATTGGATGGACATCGAGCATCCGCACCATGCGATCGCTCATCACCACTGTAGCAGCTGCACCATCGGACATTTGCGATGAGTTACCCGCCGTCACCGCACCACCCATGCGAAATACAGGCTGTAGTTTCATCAAGGCTTCCATGCTAGTATCAGGACGCGGCCCTTCATCTACCGTCAATACCTTTTCTATTGGGCGCGGAGTTCCTTCAATATAGAGAACTTCTTGCACTGTTAGCGGTACAATTTCCTCTGCAAACCGTCCTTGTCTAATAGCAACCACAGCCTTTTGATGGGAACGCAGGGCAAAAGCATCCTGTTCTTGACGAGAGATTTCGTAATGCTGCATGACGTTTTCGGCGGTAATTCCCATCGTGCAGTACACCTTAGGCGTATCTATCATCATATTGGGGTTAGGGGCTAAATAATGCCCGCCCATCGGAATCAAACTCATCGATTCTGTTCCACCAGCAACAATTACTTCCGCGTTTCCTGCCATAATTGCTTGAGATGCGATCGCAATACTTTGCAATCCCGAAGCACAGAAGCGATTTACAGTCATCCCTGCGACGGAATCAGGTAACCCTGCACGTTGGGCGATTAACCGCCCAATATTAAACCCCTGTTCTGCTTCCGGAAAAGCACAACCCATTATTACATCATCAATATATACAGGTTCTAAATCTTTAACTCGTTCAATTGCGGCTTTAACTACAACTGCACCCATATCATCCGGGCGCATATTATGTAAAGTTCCTCGTGGCGCTTTTCCTACAGGCGTGCGAACGCTACTCACTATATAGGCATCTTTCATAAATAACTCCCACCTATTGATAAATAAGGCAAAAGAGATAATTCTCTTCCTCCTCTTCCTTCGTGTTCTTTGCGCCTTCGCGGTTTGTTCCGAATTTTTTAACGAACCGCGAAGACACGAAGGGCACAAAGAGAAGAGGGTTTGAAAGGGTTTTTGCGCTAGTTTCTGAGAGGTTTCTTCGTTTTCAACGTATAAGCAAACCTTTCTTGCGTTTTCGCTTGTTGCAACAATGGTAAAAAGGATTCTCTTTCCAATTTCGATAAATAATCCTCATCAACCAACGCAGGCGCAGTTAATTCTCCTCCAGTCATCACATACGCCAAACGACTTGCTAAATAATGGTCATATTCAGAAATATAACCACCCTGCTGCATCACATACGCCGTATGTTCCAACATCGCCCGCGCTTGACGCCCTAACACCATAATGGCGTTACGTTCTGTTGGTGGTGTATAACCTATCCGATCCAAACACAGCACTTCTTCTTTCGCCACAGATAAAAGCCTGTCGGAATTCATCACAATCTTTGTTGTGGGTGAAAGGTAGCCTAATTCTTGTCCTTCATAAGCGCTACTAGAAACCTTCGCCATCCCAATCGTTTCAAACACTTTCCTGAGGAATGGTTGAATATCTTGCGGTGATTCGCTAGCAGCTTTGTCATTAGCCCAGGTAACCATGCGCATAATCCCGCCAGCGCCAGGAATTAAACCTACACTGAGTTCTACTAATCCGATATAAGTTTCTGCTGCTGCTACCACATGGGGACAAGCTAAAACTAATTCACAACCTCCACCTAACACCCGCCCCACAATCGCTGCAACAATTGGTTTGGGGAAATATTTAATGCGTTGCAGTAATGCTTGGAATTTAACGATTAAATCAGCAATCCCTTTACCGTTATCTGTCTGCGCCAACATGGCCATTTCTGCCAAATTCGCGCCACCAGAGAAGTTTGCACTTTCATTTCCAATGACTAAACCCCGGTAATCGCTGTTCTCGATAATATCTAAGACTTGAGCTAATCCTTCTACAACTTTTAAAGTTAGCGTATGTCCTTTGGAATGAAATTCGTACAAAACGACTCCATCGCCCATATCTAACAAAGAAGCTTCCGAGTTTTCCCACAAGATATTTTTGGTATCTTCTTTGATAGCTGATATCAGAATTTCGTCTGTTGGCGCTTTTGGTTGTTCGCTAATACAAACAGCACAGGCTTCAACTACTTTTTGTTCAGCCCAAGATAGTCTGTCTTGGCGATAGAAACTATGCACTCTATTATCATGCATCTTTTCAACCCAATCTGGCACAGATATATCAGCAGCTTTCATGTCTGCTAATACAGTTTCAAAGCCCAGGATATCCCAAATTTCAAAGGGGCCGAGTTCCCAACCGAAACCCCAACGAATCGCCCTGTCTATATCTGCGGGTTTATCGGCTATTTCGGGAATGCGACGGGCGCTGTAACCTAAGATTTCTAAGGTGGATTGGCGGAAGAATTTACCAGCACGGCCAGGATCGTGATAGAGTTTGCGCAGGCGATCGCCTAAATCACTAATTTTCCCAATCGTCTCAATATCCCCCAAATCTAACGGTTTCGCAGCTTCATAAGCTAAAGTCGTCGGATTAATCGAAAGAATTTCCTTACCTTGCTTTTTGTAAAATCCTTGACCTGTTTTTGCACCTAATGTCCCAGTTTCTACGAGTTTTTTCATTAACACTGGAACTCGCAAAACCTCCCGGCTTTCATCTTGGGGAATAGCTGGGTAAAGGTTCCTAGCTACATACATCAAAGTATCTAATCCTACTAAGTCAGCTGTGCGGAATGTCGCTGATTTTGGTCGTCCGGCGATGACTCCTGTTAAAGTATCAATTTCTTCAATTGTATAACCTTGCTCAGTCACACCCTTAATTCCCAGCATAGTTGCATACATCCCGATGCGGTTGGCAATAAAGTTTGGTGTATCTTTAGCTACTACTACGCCTTTACCCAGGTGTATCCTCCCGAACCATTGCATTCTTTCAAGGATTTGCGTATCAGTATCAGGTGTAGGAATTAACTCTAATAATTTGAGATAACGAGGAGGGTTAAAAAAGTGAGTACCTAAAAACCTCTGACGAAAAGCTTCCGAACGCCCTTGAGCAATTTGATTGATGGGTAAGCCACTAGTATTAGTAGACACCACCGCGTCATCTCGAATTGTACTTTCGATTCGCGCCATCAAATCTTGTTTAATAGCGAGATTTTCTACAACAACTTCAATTACCCAATCAACATTAGCAATACGGTGAAAATGTTCGTCAAAATTGCCTAAAATAATGCGTCTGGCTGTTTTTTCTGTAAATAAAATTGGTGGAGATTGCTTGAGTGCTTTTTTAAAAGCTGTTTCTACAATCTCATTCTTATTGTCGCCTTTAGCCGCAATATCTAATAATTGAACTGTTAAACCAGCATTTGCTAAATGGGCGGCGATTTGAGTTCCCATCACCCCCGCACCTAATACTGCGGCTGTTCGGAACGGCTTAAACATACATCACCCTTCCTTCTTCGATTTTAGATTTTAGATTTTAGATTTTGGATTGAATTAACTACCTAACTCTCAAAAAATCATAGTACTCAGCCAAAAACTCTCTATAACTCTCTTAACTTCGCGCCCTTCGTGTACTTCGCGGTTCGTTTCTTAATACCCTTCCCCACTAAGCATTACGAATTAAGAGACTGCGCAAACGTAGGACAAGAAAAAGTCTGATTAGCTGGACATAAATCATTTATTTGTTCTATTGTGACATTTCCCGCCCTTGCTGCCCTCTTTTCTTCATACATTGCATTAATTTCTTGAGCAAACACCTCTAAAATTTTGACCCTATTTACCTCCTGAGTTAATGTCAACATACCATTCTCAACAGTCAGGTTAAAATTAATCAAATGGAATCGTTTTACATTCGACCAATGTGGTAAATGACAATTAGCTTCATCAACCAACGCTTGATATAAAGCGATAATACAAGGATGTTGCAGCAACTCTTCAGTTGATGCATCAATTCCACTAGCTATAGCCTGTTGATGTAAATTTTCTAAATCTGGAAAAATCAGCATCGAACAAAACTTACAATCAGCGCCTACAGTCACAGCATGGGCTATTAAAGGAGATTTTTCTAGCTTGCTTTCTATCGGTAGGGGTGTGACATACTTACCTGTAGAAAGTTTAAACCGGCTTTTCTTTAAACCAGTAATCTTAAGAAAACCATCAGGGGTAAATTCTCCTAAATCGCCTGTATGTAACCAACCTTGAGCATCAATTAATTGCTGAGTTGCTGTTGAATTTTTGTAATAACCTTGGCTATTATAGGGACTTTTCGTAAGAATTTCCCCGTCTTCAGCAATCGCAACTTCTACACCCGCAATAGGTACACCTACTGTTCCAGCACGATTAAATTGACTGCGATTACAACTGACTGCTGAACTAGTTTCTGTTAAACCATATCCCTGTAAAATTTTAATTCCCGCAGCCGCAAATAAATTGACAATCTCTGGTTTTAAAGCTGCACCTCCGCTAAGTAGATATTTAATATTGCCACCAAAAACAGCACGCCATTGGGAAAATACAAAACTATCTGCCACTTTCAACATCAAAGCATCGTGATGTTGTAATTTTTTACCCAATTCATATTTTTGAGCTAATTTTACTGCCCATTTCATCATCGATTGGGATATGGGAAGATAAAGTTGTCTGGCAGAAATTGCATTACGAGAAGACAGTAAATGCGTTTTTAAGTTTCTCCCCGTCGTAGATAATTTTAAGGTAGCTTCTCGCAGGTTAGAAAGTGCTGTTTTCGCCTCGCTTGCAGTCGGAAACCTAAAGGGTAAGATGGTAACGCGCTGATGTGGTAAATTTTCTTTGACTTTTTTACTCTGTTTTGGGTTTTTCTCTCCTGCTTCTATCAACTTTGCATAAACCTTTTCTAACAGCAAAGGAACGGTAGCAAAGATTGTTGGCTTAACTTCTTTCAGGTGTTTTAATACCTTATTGGCATTACTAAAGTAAATACTGTGCCCATAGTTAATATGACCATAAACAAAAACACGAGCTAAAACATGAGTTAATGGTAAAAAAGAAAGAATTACCTCCTGAGAACCAAATTTTAAATCAGGAATTCCGGTAAACATTGCGAGTGCATTTGCAGAGAGATTTTCATGGGTAAGCATTACCCCTTGCGGTTCTCCTGTAATTCCCGGAATATAAATAATAGTTGCTAAGTCATCAGCGATGATTTTGGCTTTGAGTTCTTTTATCCTAACTTCAGAGTTTCTGTCTCTTCCTTGAGAAAGAATTTCATCTAATGAAAATACTTTCATCCCTATTTTATGTTGTTGATGCCAATCATCAGGCACATCAGCAACTATTACTGTTTTAAGATGAGTTGTATTTTCCAGGTAAGGCAGAATTTGAGACAATAATTCTAAATTAGAAATAATCAGCGCCTTTGCTTCTGTGTGCTGCAAAATGAAAATAATGTGTTCAATTGTTTGGGTTAAATCAATTGGCACATTTACCAAACCTGCGAGTAAAGAACCCATATCAGCAATGCAAAATTCGACATCGCTGTGCATGAGTAAAGCAATACAATCGCCTTTTTCTAGTTCCAAATCCAGCAAACCTAAAGCCAATTCCGCCGCAGCTGTGCGCAATTCGTGATTAGATAAAGGTTGCCAGCCTGTATCTGTAAAATGGTTGAAAGCGCGGGGGTTAGGAAAGCGATCGCACGCTTCATCTAATAAGGAAAGTAAAGTTTGCCCTAAAATTACCTCTCCAGTATTAGGAGGCGCTCTATAAGTCTTATTTGTAGATAACATTTGATTACAGAAGAATTTATCACTCTTCTCCTCGTTATCAGTTATCAGATATTTTTATTGGCTATTTTCTGATAACTATACTTTTATCAATCAACAGGCTTTAATCTCAAGTTTGGTGAATAACTCATAATTCAAAAATGCCAGCGTTACTCTGTCGCTGAGGCTCCGCTTTTTTCTGAATTATCAGCGTTCATCCTCACAGGATATCAGTCTGATTCAATAATCAATTATCTTTGTCTACTTCAGCCAAATAAATGCCAGACGAGGTAATGTCTCAGATGCTGACTTTTGATACCTACCGCCTGAAGACTGCTCAATTTACCTTTTCAATTTGATTTTATTAAAGACAGAAATATAGGTTTTTAAGACATCAGTCTATTACAGAGCCATTGCCTTAAACTCTACTTTTCTGTACTAATAATAATGTAGAACATGCTGGGGATCAACGACAACCTTTGTATCTTTTTCGCAAAGAAACACTTTACCTGGTGAAATTTTCCGACTGCAAAGTAGGTATTTTTATCATACATCTGGCAGATGGATTGTCTATTTCTGCTTGTAAATGCTTTTCTAGCCAATTCACCAAATCTCCTAGAACTTTTTGGTAATTAACCTCTAGGTGGAAGTCGTGATAGTCTCCAGGATATTCATAGCATTCTTTATCTGGTAAGCTGACTTTTTGGAAAAAAGCCACGCTACCTTCTGGGGGTGTAATGGAATCGGCGCTGCTATACATAATTAACAAAGGAACTTGTAAGTCGTTAGCATGGCTTTCTACCCATTTTTCCGTAGCAAAAAACTCTGCTGCCAGTCTAGCAGTGCCATACTCATGGCGTAATGGATCTTGAGTATGAATCATATTGGCGCTGTGTAACTTAGAGTTTTTATCCAGGCTTACTTTCAGGCTAAAGTTAGGCCAGACTTGGGAAAGCATCCGCCCTAATGCAACTTTCAACACCGGGAGGTTAACTTTTCCCAAAGCTGGTGCTGTTAAGACTAGCCCTTGCAAACTTTGGGGAAAGCGTAAAGCATAGTCTACTGCGATCGCAGCTCCTAAACTATGACCCCACAAAAAACACGCACAACTCGGCCCTCGTTCCTGAATTCTGGTTAAAAATGTATGTAAATCTTCTCGTAACTCAGCCCAGGAATTAATATGTCCTCGTTGTCCGGGCGATCGCCCATGTCCCCGCAAGTCAAAAGCGTAGGTAGCATAACCTCGCGGGAGTAAATGCTGCACTGCATCCACAAATAAGCCGCTATGTGCCCCAAATCCGTGGACTATGGCGACAATCGCCCGTAATTCCCCTTCTGGCTGCCAACTTTGGTAATAAAGGTTAAGCCCTCCTGCTCCCGTGAAGGTACCTTCGATATGTGTCATTGCTCTACCTACCAAATGCGTTTTTCTATTTTTTGAAAATCTATGTCTCAAGACGCAATTGGAGATTGTTAGCTCTATAGGAATCCAATTTAATTTCTGAAAATATCCCTATTTGTAAGATTTTTACTGTAGACAATGCCCAAAATATCTGTTTTTAGATAGGCATTGCCCATCCTACTACGGATATTTCCAAAATTAACTATGAATCCTATAGTTTCTGCGATTAGTAATTTTAATTATGTAGTTAGCAATCAACTGCTGACTACCAATTAGGAAATAATCATCCCTCTATACTTAGTCAGAACTTTGCCCATCACTAGATATTATTTCGCTCCTAAATCTGTACTTTTAGGGACTTGATAATACTATAAGGCTTACGATTCAACTAAGTACAAATGCTGATATAAACAATCTACGTTTTGAGACCTTGAATCCAAATTGAGCCAGCAATTTGTCAGGCCTCAAGAGCTAAGTTTCAAAAGTCTTTGTGCATCTTTTTATATTGTATTAATTCTATTCCAGTCAGTTGGAAGTCTCAACAATTATTAGTGCTTACATTAGCGACACATCAATATATTCTAGAGGGCATGGCATTGTCATACCCCTAAATTGGGATAAAAAGCCTCATTAATGAAAAACTCCACCCACAAGGGAATGGAGTTTTTGGGCATAGGGTATTGGGTATGGGAAAGAACATACCAATGCCCAATGCCCAATGCCCAATGCCCCAAGCGGCGGGGCGCGCACCCTACGCACCCACAAGGGGATAGAGTTTCCCGCCGCTTTCTATAAAAGCAGTAGGGGTTTAGCAATGCTGAAACCCCTACTGCTTGGTATATTTACCTAAAAATATGGGATAATTTAGCTTGGCTCTAAACTTAAGCTTTAGCTAAATTTTCTGCAGCAAAGTCCCAGTTGACTAATTGCTCAAGGAAGTTTTTGATAAATGCAGGACGAGCATTTCTGTAGTCGATGTAGTAGGCATGTTCCCAAACATCTAAGGTGAGAAGTGCTTTTTGTCCATAAGCTAGGGGATTCTCTGCGTTTGGTGTTTTGATTACTTTCAAAGTACCACCATCATCAATCAACCAAGCCCATCCACTACCAAACTGAGTTGTAGCAGCGTTGGAGAACTCTTCTGCAAATTTCTCGAAGCTACCAAAATCTTTATCGATTTTATCGGCTAGTGCGCCGGAAGGTTGACCGCCACCTGCTGGTTTAAGTGAGTTCCAAAAGAAGGTGTGGTTCCAAACTTGCGCTGCGTTGTTAAAAACTCCTACTTTAGAAGCATCTCTAAAAGTGGCTTTGATTACTTCTTCTAGGGATTTATCCGCAAGTTCTGTACCGTCGGTAAGCTTATTGAGGTTATCTACATAAGCTTTGTGGTGTTTGCCATAGTGATACTCGAAAGTCTCAGCTTTCATGCCATACGGCTCTAGTGCATTAAAGTCGTAGGGTAGGGGGGGCTGTTGAAATGCCATTGTGTAAAATCCTCTCTGTACCGGTTTCCAGTTTACAGCTATTTAGAAGCTTAGGAAATTGCAGGTTTTGTTTTGATTAGTTTCATGCCCTTCATATTGGAACATAAAACTTAACATCGTCATTCTACTACCAAAGTGAAAATTAAAACACCAGGTTTCTCAAATTAGTTAAATCCCCAGTAGGGCTGTGGGGAATTCCCAAATTGCTCGCAAAAAGTTTGTTATGATAAAAAACCATCGTGGTTAAATTTTGTACAATTGTCCAACCTTTTATGAGTCAGGGATTGATGGACGATTTTGCTGGGTGTAGATAAAAAAAGCCCAGATTCCATAAGTAGGGAGCAGCCACAAACTTTCGCTAAAACAGCTATTTGCTGGGTGTGCCTGAAAATACGGGTATTTTTTTGTATGAAGATTCATTGACTGAAATGATAATAATTTATCTATGAGAATCCGATGTGACTTCTGCCAAAATCTCCTTATCTGTAATGAGCAATGCCCACCATATCTGAGTTTTGGTGGGCATTAATACTACATTTAGCTAATTTTTCTAGTCGAAAAACTTCTAACTCAAGTAAGAAATAGGCAGTAATTTCAAAATCAGTCTTTAGTTAGATGTATGAATTGCCAAATTATTTAATATTCAAATACACAAAGCTTTATTTAAAATAATTAACAATAAGTTGTTAACTGTACCTAAATATGTTAATCAACGCAAATAGGTTGGAAACCCTTACCAATGACAAATGACAAATGACCAATGACAAATGACAACCTTTACCAGCTATCTTTAATTGCGCCGCTCTACTGAAAGCGCAAATTTTCAGAGTGGTGAGTGGGTGCTAAATCACTCACCTCTGTACATCCACCTCAGCAATTAACAGAAAATTACAGGGATGAGGTTTGAGAGAACAGTTGTTGACAGTAGCTAACGATTTTATCTGTGACTTCAGAGATGCTGAGGCCATCGGTTTGAATTTCCATCGCATCTGCGGCTTTTTGTAAGGGTGAAACTTTGCGCGTGCTATCTTTCCAGTCACGTTCAGCAATATCTCGCTCCAATTGCTCTAGACTGACTTCCGGCTGATTTTGTTTTTTAAAGTCTTGCTGTCTGCGACGGGCGCGTTCGCTGACAGAAGCGGTTAAGAAGATTTTAACTTCTGCGTCGGGGAAGACATGGGTACCAATGTCTCTACCTTCAGCGACTAAACCACCTCTTTTACCCCAGCTTTGCTGTTGTTTAACTAAGGCTTTGCGTACAGCACCTTGAGCTGCGATCGCCGAAACTTTAGATGTGACTTCAATGGTGCGAATTTCTTGGGTGACATCGCTACCGTTAATCCAAACCTGAACGGGGGATTGTAAATTTTGGCTGGGAGTTAATTTAATTTCGCAAGCACTAACTAATTCCGCGATCGCGCATTCATCGTCTAGGGGAATATCATTTTGCAGTACAAGCCATGTAACAGCACGATACATTGAGCCAGTGTCTAAATACACCAGACCTAATTTATTAGCAACTTGCCGAGCAACTGTAGATTTTCCGGCACCAGCAGGGCCATCTATGGCGATAATCGGCAGGCGATCGCACAACAAAATGTTGTCAATCAACCTTGTAGAACCCATCCGAGCTGCGATCGCGAGCATTCCTTCCTCCTGAACTTTTACTAAAGACATCAATGTAGTTGGCTCAACCAATTCAATATATTCCACTAAGACATTACTGACCATTGCTACTTCTTGCTGTACTGCGGCGATCAGCTGACTGCGATCGCGCACCCCTGACTTGAAAATAGCCTCAGCCTTTTGTAAGCCGCGATATAACACCGCAGCTTGCTGTTTTTGAGTTGCAGTCAAATATTGATTGCGAGAACTTAAGGCCAAACCAGAGGCTTCTCGCACCGTTGGACAAGCAACAATCTCTATGGGAAAATTCAGATCTGCCACTAAGCGTTTAATAATCGCTAGTTGCTGACCATCCTTTTGCCCAAAGTAGGCTCGGTCAGGCTGCACCAAGTTGAAAAGCTTGGTCACAATCGTGGCCACACCTTGGAAGTGCCCTTGCCGAAACCCACCACACAAGCCTGTTATCATAGCAGATGGAGGGATTACTTGTGTAACCTTAGCTTCTTGTATACTCTTCTGTGGAACACCCATTGCTTCCGGAGTGGGCGCAAAAATTACGTCTACCCCAGCTTGTTCGCACAGTTGCATATCTAGCTCTAAAGTCCGGGGATAGCGATTAAAATCCTCATTTGGGGAAAATTGCAGTGGATTAACGAATATGCTGACAATTACTGTAGAATTTTCTTGCCTAGCTCGTTGAATCAAGCTTAAATGACCAGTGTGTAAACCTCCCATTGTCGGTACTAAACCAACAGCAGTCCGCTCCCAACTAGTCATTTCATCTAGCACTACATCATCTAAAACCGCACAATTTTTTTCTGAGCGGCGTTGAGTTAAATAGCAGCTTAAAGCCGCAACTGTTGTCAGCAGGCGCACAAAATACCCCTAGTTTTTCTTGTCTCTCCCCCGTTAGTTTATATCTGAAATAGGGGGCAAAGATGTTTAACTAGGGGAATTTCCGTGAGATTTGATCAAAACTCGAGTGTAGGTAGTGAAAGGCGGTGAGGCAATTGGGTTGAATAATTGTGACGGGCAAGGGATGAAGTATAACGTAATTTCATACTTCACCCTTGAGTTACCACTCATGAAGCTGGTTGTTATCTTCCCAAAACCTCAATCTTCACTGGTGCAATGCCACTACCCATCATCCCTAAAACTCTCGCCGCGCCTGCGGAAACATCAATAACTCGACCCCGAATGTACGGGCCCCGGTCGGTAATAGACACCACGACAGAACGACCATTGCGGGTGTTAGTTACGCGAACTCTGGTACCAAAGGGTAGGCTACGGTGAGCAGCTGTCATTCCTTCGGGATTAAATCTCTTACCACTGGCAGTGCGGCTACCAGAACCATCATATCCATACCAGGAAGCTATGCCACGCAGGGTGATTCTTCCAACACGAATGGCGGCTTGGGCAATTTGTTGTGGCTGCTTCGCTATTGATAAGGGGGAATTGGGTAAATTGTTAATCTCGCTGATGGGGGAAGCATTACCGATGAGTCTGCGCATCCGGTTAGCTGCTTGCAATGCATCTTGAGCGAGGTTGTTTGTAGAATCGGCTAGGCGAGTATTATCATTGAGTTCCACCAATTCTTGACCATTGACATTGATGGTATAGCGATCGCCTTTTTGTTGGGTGTTAGCAGCTTTATTTTGGGGTTGATCGGCAAGTTTTGCTTCGCTGCTTCCTGTCCAACTCACGCTAATCTGGCTAGCGTCTAAGTTTTCCCGATACATCTGGTTAATTTTTGCTGCTATTACACCAGCTCGTTGTACCGGGTCATCTGATGTCGCAGTGATTTGGTTACCTACATCCGAAATATTGCCCATGCTGGCTACCTTGGTGGCGTTGCTAGCAATAGGGGCGTACATTTGCACGCCCCCAGAATTTCCCATAACGCCGACTTTACTATCAGCACTAGCTGAAGGTAACGAACTCAAAAAGGTAATAACAGGTATATTTCGGATGAAAAGGGTTGCCGCCTGGCGACCTGTAATGCTGTGAGCGTGAATTTCTGCGATCGCAGCATCAGCAGTCTGTTTCCCTGCGAGGGATTGATACTCTCCTACCTTGACAACATCACCTGCTGCCGATTGTGGGGAAGCTAGCGCATTTCCCTTGGTAGTTTGCGTGCGACCGACTGAGGGCATCCCAAAAACAGTCAGAAACAGGGCGACAATAGTCCACAAATGTCTTTGATTCATGCGTCCGATTTTTAAAGCGACTCTAGAACAGAAGTTTTACGGTTCGTCGGATTTTGCACCACTGAATGTGAGTAACCCTACAACTCGAACTCGTTCCGCTTTCACTTTTTTGTTCATAACTGCAACAGACTAACACGAACTTTTGAGCCTGGGGATCAGGGAATTAGCGTAAGTCTTGGTAACTTTAGCAAATTTTTGTGTCGTTTTCAAGGCTCAAACCTTTCTCAAGTGCGGATTTCAACTATGTAACGTTTTTTTTGATAAGTCATACTTTTTTTATGGAAAATTAACATTTTTGGCGTCTCAAATTGAATTTTTGGACTGCAAATTTTACCCAAATATTGATTCTGTATGTATTTTTCTGTGCTCCTATAATCAACTAAATAAACTTTAAAGAAAAAATAACTTTAAAGTTTACTTATTGGGAATAATTACTTAATATTAGTATTTTATTAAATCTTTACATAGCCTTTTAAGCATTCTGTAACAAGAGTTACAGCTTTTCATTCAAAAAATAGCTGTCTCTCATTAGATATTCTAATAGTTGCTTTTGTTACAAATATTCATTTAGTAGCAATATGGATATTTTTAGACATTAGTAAAATAAGCTACTTTAAGTATTTGTACTTTAAGTAATTGCAACTAAAAAAAGCTGATGTGTCATTTGCTACCAATTAAGCGGCTGTATCAACGGAAATAACACAAAACTTATTGGTCAACTGTCAACTGTCAACCGTCAACCGTCAACCGTCAACAATTTACACATAAGCCCTATAGTTGATTGAGTATGATTTTTTAGAACCAACTGTAGGTTTCATGGCAACTCAAGGAGATTTAGAAACAGTCCTGTTACCGTTATTAGAAGTTATCAAGGACTTGCATTCCCAGTACCAGTCACTCAAGGAAGGTGCAGTAGCAAACTACATTCCCGAATTAGCAAAGGTAAATCCCGACTTGTTTAGCATCTGTATTGTGACTGTAGATGGTCAGATTTACGAAATTGGCGATTTAGAACACTTATTTACAATTCAGTCGATTTCCAAAGTGTTTGCATACGGACTGGCCCTTGAGGATCATGGAAGAGATTATGTGTTGACTAGGGTTGGGGTGGAACCAACAGGAGATGCATTCAATGCCATTATCCTAGATGAACAGTCAAATCGGCCATTAAATCCAATGGTAAATGCTGGGGCGATCGCGACTACTAGTTTAATTAAAGGTGCTGGTGCCACCGAACGCCTCAACCGGATGTTAGATATGTTTAAACGCTATATCGGTCATGATGTGTTCGTAGATATTTCTGTGTTCACCTCAGAACGCAGCACCGGACATCGTAACCGCGCTATGGCTCATCTCATGCTGAATTTTGGCATGATTGACCAAAATATAGAAGAATCCTTGGATCTTTACTTCCAGCAATGTGCGGTGATGGTAAATTGTCGCGATTTAGCTGTAATGGCGGCGACTTTGGCGAATAAAGGTATTAACCCCATTACTCAGGAACAAGCAGTTAAGAAAACTTATATTAAAGATATTCTGAGTGTGATGTACACCTGCGGTATGTATAATTTTGCGGGAGAATGGGCTTATAAGGTTGGCATTCCCGCAAAAAGCGGAGTTTGCGGCGGAATTATGGCAGTTGTTCCTCAAAAAATGGGAATTGCTGTATTTTCACCCCCATTAGATAGAAGAGGTAACAGCGTCCGGGGGGTTAAGGTATGTGAAGAACTTTCCCAGAGGCTAGGGTTACATCTATTTGAGTGTTCAGGGGGTAGGGGCTAGTAGGGGATTGAGGATTGGAAGGGGACAGGGAGAGAAGTCTGAGTATGGGGAGTTTTCTTCCCCATCAATACCCAATGACAAATGACTACCCTATCCAGTATTTTCCTTGCACCCAACTACTTAAACAAACTGAATATCATTAACGCTATAGCTATTACCCACGATCGCGACTATATCAAAACCAGGGAAAATTAGAGACGAGCTGAGACTGTCTTGAGCAATATTGGTTTTGGAAGCATCGTAGACACCATTGTTTTTGACGATCTGATCTACAGTTGCTGTCACCTGAGAATCTTTAAAGTCGCTACCAATGGCTATCTCTCCAGTAGCTGAGTCGAATAGGGGACGGATAGCTATGTAGTTTCGTCCAAAGATATAGTTTTCCAGTTTTTTCAATTGGATTTTATCCTGACCAGTCTGGAAATCTTGAGCGAAGGCGAAGTCATTAAGACCAAAAAATCCGCCACCTCCTACATAGTAAGAATTTTTTGCATCGCCAATGACAAACTTATCAGCATCAGCACCGCCGGTGAGGATATCTATCTCCTTAATACCTGGGTTAACACTTCCAGGAGCAACACCGATTAAGGTATCTTGACCACCAAGACCAGAAATTGTGTCATTTCCCTTGTTACCTGTAAGCACGTTAGCTTTGCTGTTACCAACAATGGTGTCATTTTGGTTAGTACCAGTGACATTGACAAAGTTCTGTACTTGGAATTTAACTGCGCCTACTCCGGGAATTCCATTGACTACGAGACGGTTGGCTGACAAATTAACATCTAATGATGTGGTTGTACTCGTACCAGTAGAACCATCAATAGCATTAGCTTGATTTGTCGTCCCAATGATTGATTCTATGTTCCGGATCTGATCGATACCAGCTCCGTTTTTATTCACAACACCTACAGCTTCTAGGGTGATAGCATTACGCGAATTACTGTAGTCAGCGATATCGAAATCAGTACCCCCATCTAAGATGTCATTGCCAGTGTCACCAATTAAGGTATCATTGCCAGTGCCACCGTTTAGGCTATCGTTCCCGTCACTGCGAGCAAATAAGTTGATACCACTTTTGCTACCGCCAGCAATTACATCATTACCACCGTCGCCGTTGATGGTATCATCACCATTTAGTCCAAAGATTTGGTCGTTGCCATCTTTGCCGATGAGTAAGTTACTGCCACCATCGCCGAGAATCTGGTCAGCTTGTGAAGTCCCAGTGACATTGACAAAGTTTTGAACTTGGAATTTGACTGCACCTAGTCCGGGAATTCCATTGACTACTAGACTGTTGGCTGACAAATTAACATCTAATGATGTGGTTGTACTCGTACCAGTAGAACCATCAATAGTATTGGCTTTTCCTGTCGCCCCAATGATTGATTCTATGTTCAGGATCTGATCGATACCAGATGCGCCTTTATTGACAACACCGACAGCTTGTAAGGCGATCGCATTACCCAAATTACTATAGTCAGCGGTATCGAAATCAGTACTTCCATCTAGGATGTCATTGCCAGTGCCACCAATTAAGGTATCATTGCCACTCCCACCGTTTAAGCTATCGTTCCCGTCACTAGCAGAACCAACGATGGTACTTTTGCTACCGCCACCAATCACATCATTACCACCATCGCCGTTGATGGTATCATTGCCGTTAAGTCCAAAGATTTGGTCGTTGCCCTCTTTTCCAGTCAGCAAGTTATTGCCTTGACTACCGATAATTTGGTCGGCTTGTGAAGTACCAGTGACATTAGCAAAATTCTGAACTTTAAACTTCAAAGTCCCAATCCCCGGAACTCCGTTCACAACCAGACTGTTAGTTGACAAATTGACATCTAATGATGTGGTTGTGCTGGTACTGGTGGAACCATCAATAATATTGGCTTTTCCTTTCGCCCCAATAATAGTTTCTATTCCAAAAAGTCTATCTGTCCCAGCTTTGCCTTTTTTGACAAAACCAGCAGCTTCTAAGGTTACGACTTGACCCAACTGACTATAGTCAACTGTATCCGTGCCAGTATCTCCCAAAAGGATATCATTGCCGGTGCTACCAATAATGCGATCGTTTCCGGCTAGGGCAATTACAAGATCGTTTAAAGCAGTGGTAGAGAGGATGTCATCTACGGGAGTTCCGACAATTAAATTATCAATCAGTGATAACTCTTGTGCAGATACAGCAGCCGGAATATTGGCTTGATATTGGTCAAGTTTTTCTACCATTTTCTATTACCCATTATTGGATTTAGTGGGTATTATACTTATCTGTTTAGCAAAGAAATTAATAAGAGCTTAAAAAGACTTTAAATGTATTTATAAAGATATTATAAAGACGTATTTATTTGATGAATAAATGGTATGAAATTTAATTTATTTCTATTCAAATTAAGTAAATTAGTCTCCTCATAAATCTCTTGTTTTCTAAACATAAATATGCAATGGCTTCCTGGATGACTGGCTTGGTTCCCATCTGAAGCTATGCGATCGCCCCGTGGTCGATTACTAACCAGCCGTTATACTTTGCAAAAACTACTCGACACATTGTCCTGGTAATAGTTAGAACTAACTAAGGATCATCAAGATATACACCTATAGCAATCCTATTTGATATCCAAACAAAAGGGGCAAGGGTGACAAGGAGAGAAGTTGCGTGCGGGGGTTCCCCCCGTTGAGCAAACTTCGGGGGGACAAAGAGGACAAGGAGGAGAAATGTTTGTAACTCATTTAGGACTGCTATATTAAATATTCTTCAGAAGAATAGGATACAAATCTCTGTTATAATTTTGTATTTTTAAATCAAAATATCTTGATAGTCTGAATATTTAAATTCGTTTTGAAGAGAAAAATAATGACTGAAGAAAAGACTTATCTAGAGCTTTCTGAGGCTGATGGCGGCGCTCACAAATTTTATGAAGTGATAGTTAAAGATACGCAAGTTAGCATTCGCTATGGTCGTATAGGCGACAAAGGACAAACGCAAACGAAAACTTATCCTACCCCAGATAAAGCAAAAGCTGACGCGAACAAGAAAATCAAAGAGAAATTAGCTAAGGGTTACGAACATGCTGTGATGGGTGTACGCCAAAAGCGTTCCGTTACCCGTCGCGCTGTTACTAGTACCGCGTCTACAGCCAAACAAGCACCAATTCTTTGGAAATTTAACTCCAATTCCGCAGCTTTTGGTATTTTTATAGATAGCGATCGCTGTTGGTTAGGTAATCAAGCAGGTCAAGTCTTTGCACTCAATCACCAAGGTAAAGTAATCAATCAGTTCAAGCTACCCGATGGTGTAAAGTGTTTAGTCGCTGATGATATCTGGATTTACGCTGGCTGCGATAACGGCAATGTTTACGACCTTACAGGTAAATTACCGCGAGTCGCCTACGAAATTGACGAAAATGTCGATATTTTCTGGCTAGATATCAAAAACGGCTTGTTAGGCGTTTCCGATGCTAACGGTGGTGTCACCATTATCGATCATGATGATGAGTCACAATGGACTCGTTTAAGTCAAGGCCAATCTGGTTGGATGGTACGCTGTGACGAAGTTGGTGTTTATCACGGTCATAGTCAAGGCGTGACTATGTATGATACTCAAGAAGGGCGAATGCTTTGGCAGCAAAAAACCGGCGGTAGCATATTATTTGGTTGGCAAGAAGTATCAACCGTTTATGCAGGTGCAAGCGACCAGAAAATTTACAGCTTTAGTAAAAAAGGTGAAGCTGGCGCAGTTTATAAATGCGATGCGTCTGTTTACTCTTGTGCTACCGCGCAGGATGGGAAGTATGTATTCGCGGGTGATAGCAGTTCTTCGATTTACTGCTTTAACCAATCAGGGGAACGTTTGTGGAAACTAGCGACTGATTGCGGTTCTGCTTTATCGATGCAGTTTTTTGATAATCGTATATATATAGTGACTACCGATGGTGCTTTAGCTTGTATCGATACGAGTCAAGCAGCGATTCAAGCCGCACAAGGAGGGACAATTCCCCAAGCTGCGATTATTAAAGCACCAACTACAGAAGGTGCAGCACCGTCATCTGTGGTGGAAACCACAACAGATACAAGCCAAGGTGTAATTGTGGAATGTTATCGGGAGGGAAGTAAACTGCGGGTGCGGGTTGTTTCCCCAGGATATAACCCCAATTGGAAAGTACAGTTTCCTAAAGATATTCGTCAAGAAGGACAGCGTTATCTCGTGCAAGAAATTCGCGAGTCAGCTAGCGGTGGATTTTATCGTGCTTACGGTGATATTAAAAAAATAAGTTTGTAGTGAGGGCTGAAGTCCTGAGGACGAAATTAATGCCCATAATTTAAATATTGTTGGCGGCATATCAATATATTCTACAGGGCATGGCATTGCCCATTGGTGTCAACTTAACGTGAAACCCGCTTGATGAAAAGGTTATGCCCTCACCCCCAGCCCCTCTCCCTCTGGGAGAGGGGAGCCTTTTATTAAATTCCCCTTCTCCCTTGGGAGAAGGGGTTAGGGGATGAGGGCGAGTTGGTTTTGCACAACGCCTGCCCTATATAGCTTTTAGCTTAAGTTGACACGTATGGGCATTGCTATGCCCCTACAATTTTCAAATTGGTATGAGATGATTAGGGACATCCAATTTTTTAAATACCCAATAAATTTGTAGTGCGAGCGTCTCGCTCGCTGATGTTTAAAAGCGAGCAAGATGCTCGCACTAGGGAATATGGGTAATTTATTTTTTGTAAGTCCCTTACAAAGATACTTCTAAAAACCACTCATCTTTGTTCCTACTTCTAAGCCAAAATATTTTAAGGGTTGTTCCGCTACCCATAAATCAGTAGCAATTCTTTAGGCACAAACAATAGCGATCGCTCTCTTGAAAATTTTCGCTATAGTCTAATTTTAGGGTTACAAGTAGCGATATGAACTCAATTATGGTTATCCGCCCCTACAAATATGATGATACTTGGGTATTCGATGACGATCAAGTTGGTTTAGTACGCGAACCTTTTGTAGCAGGTGCAGATAAAATTATCGATCGCTTAGTAGCTCATATCCCTAATGCAGAAGCTGGGTTTAGTTTACTGTTTTCTGCTCGCCCATTTCCCGGTTACCAAGTGAAATTTGATTGGCGACGGGAGGAATATGGCGGTAACTGGTACTATAGTGCAACTTTGGACATGGAAGGATGGTTGTGTCCAGCTTTATTAAAATATTTTCCAGAAGCACCACAAGAATTTTACGCTCAATGTAAAGCGATCGCTTTTGCGCAAGGCAGCATCAGCTATTAACGGTGCTGTACCCTCAGCAATAACACACCCTAAATTTTATGCTACTGCGATCGCAAATTCAATCAGCGCACAAAATAGACAAGGGAGACAAGGGAGATATGCATTTGTGAATCATTTAGGATTGCTTCAACCCCTGATTCTCTCTGCGCCTCTGCGTGAGATAAATCATCCCCCATTGATGCAATGCCAAATCAATAAGCAGCTAATAACGCCTGTTGCAAATCTGCTGCACTTTTAAAATAAATCTCCGGCTTCTCTACCAACCCCAAATCAATCACCTCCGCTAACTGAGGCGGAATACTTGCGTCACGTTGACGAATGGGTACAGGATCATTTTGCAACACAGCTAAAAACGGATCGTTACCTGTAAAATTACGCGGATAATCCCCCGTCAGCATATTATAAAGACAAGCCGCAGTTGCCCAAATATCCACATCTGGTTGCGCATATTTAAAATTTAGCAATTGCTGTCTCGGCATAAATACAGGAGTTCCGGCTTTAGTTCCTGACATAGTTTGCCCGCTCAAACCTGCTAAATCAAAGGCTTTCGCTAAACCGTAATCACCGATTTTTGCTGTCACTTTCCCCTCATTGTAGGTGAGAAAGATATTACCCGGTTTCAAATCGCGGTGAACTAAACCCCTACCCTTACCAAAGCCACCATCGCTTAATTTTACATAGGGAATCTCTGCATTGTGGCTATATTCCAACCCCTTGAGAACTTGTAGAATAATTGGGATAGCAACATCAACAGCTAATTTTCCACCTTGTTGCTGCATTAAATCCCATACAGTACCGCCTGCGCAATATTCCATTGTAAAAAAGAATATACCTTCAAAAAAGCCATAATCGATGACTTGCACCACATTGGGATGCTGTAAGGCTTTTGTATTCTCGGTTTCGCGCAAAAATCTTTGGACAGCATTTTCATCAGCTGCGATCGCAGGTAACATGACTTTTAAAGCGATAAATTTACCTGAAGCCTGATGCTGTGCTAAATAAACCTCACCAAAACCACCCCTTCCTAATATTTTGATGAGATTATAACCGCGAATCATTTGCAAATTACTATTACCATTCGCCGCCAAACCTAGCCAGCGTTTAATGATTTCTAAAAAATTTGGTGGTTGGGTTAAATCTTGATTCGCGTTAACTGTTTGCGGAATAAAGTTAGGAATAATAATTTCTTCAGGATTATCAATCTTAAGTGTAAAAATAGTATTACCAAGTTTAATATCATCGCCTGAGCGTAAATCATATTCGGGAAACTTTAATTTTGCCGCTTCTTCTGGCGTTTGATTGGGTTGACGCTGACCGATTTTTTCACTGTTAACGTAAGTACCGTTTTTACTGCCGAAATCTCTAATTCTAATGGCTGGCGGGTTAATATCTAACAGACAATGAAAGCGGGAGATTGTCCGATGTTCTGCATCATCTGGTAATTTAATATTACATTCATCGCTTCTACCGATAATACAAATAGTGCGGGAATCAAAAGTATATTGTCTACCGGGAAGTTTGCCTTTAGTAATGGTCAGGGTAACTTTAGCAGGCATTTACATTATATTGTTGAATATTTATACAAGTATATTGTAGGTTGGTTTGAGCAACGAAACCCAACACAAAATTCTAAATATCTATTGATGTAGGGTGTGTTGTCGCGCAGCGCAACGCACCTTGAATTTTTAATTTCTTCAACATCGTTTTGATCGGCGTCAAAGTCGTTTTGATCGGCGTCAATACCGTATTTGGGACATCCAATTTTTTAAATACCCAATAAATTTGTAGTGCGTTCGCGTAGCGTGTCCGAAGGACAAACGTCTCGCTCGCTGGTGTTAAAAAGCGAGCAAGACTTCGGCGTGAGCGCTCAGTCGAACGCTGCTCGCACTACGGAATATGGGTAATTTATTTTTTGTAAGTGCGATCGCTTTTGAGTCAGACACAATCACCAAAAACACAGTATAAATTTTACACAGCTAAAGGTGGATTGTCTTCACCAAAATTAGCCACTTCTACAAAACGTGCAACCGCCAAACTTTTTCTATCATTTTTAATCCTTTCAATTTCATGCAAGGTTGCTGCTGTGAGGTAACTCTCGCCACATTCAGGACAACTGATAACAGGAATATTTTCAATTACTAGTAAATCTTTACCTTTGCCATAAGTCCTGGATACTTTACGAATATTTACTCCTTCGTTGCCACAAAAGTCACATTTCATATAATAAATTCTCATCGTTAATTTCTTCCTCTGCGTGGAGAAATATGTCGTAGGGGCACGGCACCAGTAGATTATTGTATATACCAGAAGATTGTGGATGCCGTGCCCCTACTGCCCCTATAGCGTGGCGTACTACAAAATTCTAGCAACCATAGGGAGGATACCCAGTGCCAGGTATGGTCAAGCTACAACCCGCAATGCTTCGTGGAAAATGATGGGTTTATAAATCTTTAAAATTCTCTGTAAGCTTTATATGTTAAAATTTACAAGTCTCGACGCGAGAGAAGAGACCCACACACCACCAAAACCAACCCCCCACCCCTCACAACCCCTCCCACCACCCCCAAAAAACCATCAAACATCCCACCAGGGAGGTGGGCTACTGGTGCTGTGAGGTCAAAAGTCAGGTCTTTGTAGTACATCCATTCTCCGTCTTTTCTCCAGCCTACTGCGTCGCAAAAGGCATACCAAATTTTATCGTTATATTCTCTGGTTCCACCCAGACTTTGATAAATGCGCTTTTGCACAGAAAAGCCAAAGCGCCCGTTGCTGTATTTTACCCATAACTGGTCTATCGTTCGCAGGTCTTCGCAGGGAAAGTTATCAATGTCTTCAACTCCAAGCCAGCCTTGCTTTTTTTTCCCCGCTACAGCTAGCATAACTCGCGCTGTTTCATTATCCGCTTTACGCAATTCACCTGCTGCGAGTAAGTCACGCAGTCTTGTATAGTCCATCCTTACAGCAGACTTGAGGCTGTCAACTTCCAATTTGGGATTGACTAATTCTAACCATTCCCCCACAGTCTGAGGACGTTCTTCCACTAACAACCCCATCCCCTTGAGAATCGCTTCATTAACTCTATCGCTAATCCCCGAATTAAATTGCTGTGGCGGGTGCAAAGGTATACCAGTTTTGCGAAAATTAGCTGGTAAAGGAACTTCCGCAGTGAGCAAACTATACAAAGTTCCTGCTAAAGCATAAACATCTGTGTAAGCACCAAAAGTTCCCCGTCTTTCATACTGTTCAATGGGTGCATAACCTTCAGTTCTGGCATTAGTCATGCTACCAGTTTTCCCGCCTTGAAACTCACGGGTTAGTCCAAAGTCAATTAATACGGCTTCTTGTGTATCGCGTCGCAATAAAATATTATTGGGCTTGATATCTCGATGTAAAAATCCTTTGGCGTGGACATATTCTAAAGCTTTTCCAATTTGGTTAATATACTGTAGCGCTTCTGATTCTGATAATTGTCCGCGTTCATCTATATATTTAGCTAAATCTTGCCCATCAATATATTCCATTACCATTCCCCAAAGTTCACCTTCTTTGATGACTTCGTTGACTTTCACAATATGGGGATGACTACACTGGGCTAAACGTAGAGCTTCGTTGACAAATTTTACCTGTTGTGAGTCAAAGTCTGCTTTTGATTGTTGGATGTGATTCAGGGTTTTAATGACAAATAATTTACCTGTGGGTTGTTCAATGGCGCTGTAGGTAATACCGTAACCACCGCCACCAAGGACTTTTTGCACAATAAAGCGTCCGTTTTGCAGTGATTGATTGGGTGTCCAAATTTGCATAGGTGGATTTGGTACGGTTTAGGGGTGTTTTTTGCATGGTATCGTGGCGTTATTTTATTATGCGTGGAATTTCTGTTTTTGGGTAGATCGATATACTACTGATAGTTTTGAGAGATATTTTTAGCTTTGCAGATATAAATAATGATTTGTCTCATGCAGAGACGCACCAGATGCAGAGATGTAGAGATGGGGAAAAGCTTATTTTTTGCTAGCTGTTCTCTGGCTTACCCAACAGACCGCCCACAGGCTGTAAGCCTGGGGCTAACGCTACAAAGCCCACGTAGGTGGGCTAAATTTTCTTAGTCCACGTAGGTGGACTTTGTTCAATTAGCCGCACCCTTATAGGGTGACGGCGGTTTATTGGGTAAGCGAGGGGTTGGCTATGAGGACAAAACCTTGTCAACTCAAAGGGTTTTGCCTCTAATCGTCTACCATCAAGATCCGCGTTACCCCACCCCAGTTTTGTCTAAAGCCAAAACGTCCCCTCCCCGTAAACGGGGAGGGGATTAAGGGGTGGGGTAAAAAGCTTGTGGGGTAAGCGTTTGAAGCTAAGTTGACACCAATGGCAGTGCCATACCCCTACTATCGCATTCTTGTTTCAAACATCACCATCTGATGATGTTACCCATTACCGATTTGCTAGATATTGATACATCTGCCAACGTGCATCAACTTCAGCTTGGGCTTGTTCTAGCAGTTGTTTGGCGACTTCTGGCTTACTCTTGGTGAGCATTTTGAAGCGATTTTCTTGATACATTGATTGCTCTACTGATTGCTTAGGCGATCGCATATCCAATTGCAAGGGGTTCTTACCATCTTTCTGCAATTCAGGATTATAGCGATACAGCAACCACCTTCCTGATTCTATCAAAGATTTTTGGTGATTCATGCCTGTGGTCATGTTGATGCCGTGGGCGATGCAATGGCTGTAAGCAATAATCAAGGACGGGCCGTTGAAAGCTTCGGCTTCTAAAAATGCTCTCAGGGTATGTTCGTCTCTTGCGCCTAAAGCTACACTGGCTACGTAGACATTTCCGTAAGTCATGGCGATTAAACCCAGGTCTTTTTTGGGCGCGGGCTTACCACTGGCGGCAAATTTGGCGACGGCTGCTTTGGGGGTGGCTTTGGATGATTGTCCGCCTGTGTTTGAATATACTTCTGTATCCATGACTAAGATATTGACGTTACGACCACTGGCTAAAACATGGTCGATACCGCCAAAGTCAATATCATACGCCCAGCCGTCACCGCCGACAATCCAAACGCTTTTTTTGACTAAGTAATCTGCAATCGATTTTAGATTTTGGATTTTGGATTTGGGCATTGGGCTTCGGCTTCGCTCAGCCACCAGGGCATTGGGCATTGAAAGATTTTCTGTTTGCAACAATTCATCTAGCTTTTGCTTAAGGATTTCTACTCGTTCCCGTTGTTCCCAAATGTCAGCTTCGGTGTTTTGTTTAGCATTGAGAATCGAGTCTACTAAATCACTAGATATTCCCAATTCCCCATGCCCTAATTGTTGCAACAATTCGGCAGCAAATTCGGCTTGTTTATCTAAGGAAAGGCGGAAGCCAAAACCAAATTCGGCGTTATCTTCAAATAAACTATTAGACCATGCGGGGCCTCGTCCTTGGGCGTTGGTTGTCCAAGGGGTTGTGGGTAAGTTTCCGCCGTAGATGGAAGAACAGCCGGTAGCATTGGCGATGACTGAGCGATCGCCAAATAATTGTGTCAATAATTTTAAATAGGGTGTCTCTCCACAACCAGCACAAGCACCGGAAAATTCAAATAATGGTTCTTGCAGTTGTTGTTGGCGAATTTGGTTGAGTTTGAGTTCTCTGCGGTCGGGATTGGGTAAACTTAAGAAGAAATCCCAGTTTTTCCGCTCTTGTTCTCTTAATGGTAGTTGCTGCGCCATGTTAATGGCTTTTTTCAACGGCTCAGTTTTATTTTTCGCTGGGCAGACGTTCACGCAAATCGCGCAGCCTGTACAATCTTCTGGGGCTACCTGGATGGTAAATTTCTGATTGGCGAAGTCCCTATCTTTCGCATCCACTGACTTAAAGCTGGGTGGTGCATTGACTAACTCACTCGGCTGATAGGCTTTGGCGCGGATGGCGCTGTGAGGACATACCATTACGCATTTACTACATTGTACGCAAAGATTTTCATCCCATACAGGAATTTCTTGAGCGACGTTGCGCTTTTCCCATTTAGTTGTACCTGTGGGGAATGTACCGTCTGCGGGTAGGCTACTTACAGGTAAATCATCGCCTTCCCAAATCATGATTTTACCCAGAACTTCGCGGATAAATTCTGGGGCGTTATCAAGCTGTGTATTTTCGGTTGGGGATTGGGGCTGGTAAATTGTTTGGGGGATATCTACTTTATGTAGGTTAGCGAGGGTATTATCTACGGCTTGCAAATTCATGCGCACAACTTCCGCGCCTTTTTTACCGTAGGTTTTTTCAATTGCTTGTTTAATTTTCGCGATCGCTTCTTCTTGGGGTAAAACATTCGCTAAGGCAAAGAAGCATACCTGCATAATGGTATTAATTCTACCACCCATGCCGCTACTGCGGGCGACTTGGTTAGCATTAATTACATATAATTTCAGGTGTTTGTCGATAATTTGCTGCTGTACCTTCACAGGTAAATGTTGCCAAACAGCATCCGCATCGTAGGGACTATTAACTAAAATCGTCGCTCCGGGAATCGCCGCTTTGAGAATGTCAATATTTTCTAAAAATCCCCAATGATGACAACCAATAAAGTTAGCTTTATCGATGAGGTAGGTTGAGCGAATTGGCTGGAGTCCGAAGCGTAGGTGAGAAACTGTCATCGAACCAGATTTTTTGGAATCGTAGACAAAGTAGCCTTGGGCGTAATTGTCTGTTTCCTCACCAATAATTTTAATGGAATTTTTGTTAGCGCCGACTGTGCCATCAGAACCTAAGCCGTAAAACATCGCCCGGACAACAGTATCAGGTTCCGTAGAGAAGTTGGGGTCAAAGTTTAGGGATGTATGGCTAACATCGTCATTAATACCGATAGTAAAGTGATTTTTTGGTGTAGGTAAGGCGAGATTGTCAAAAATTCCCTTCACCATTGCGGGGGTGAATTCTTTTGATGATAAACCGTAGCGCCCGCCGATGATTTTGGGGGACAAGGGGGACAAGGAAGACAAGGGGGACAAGGAGGTGTTTTTGGTTTCCCATGCTTCATGAATAGCGGTGACTACATCTAAATATAAGGGTTCGCCGGCGCTTCCTGGTTCTTTGGTGCGGTCGAGGACTGCGATCGCTTTTACACTATTAGGTAAGACTGCGATAAATCTTTCCACATCGAAGGGGCGATATAGTCTGACTTTGACAACGCCGACTTTTTCCCCTTGGTTGTTGAGGTAATCTACAGTTTCATGGACTGTTTCACAACCGGAACCCATGATAACAATGACGCGCTCGGCATCGGGTGCGCCATGATATTCATATATTTGATAATACCTGCCAGTGCGATCGCCAAATTTATCCATTAAGCGTTGGACAATTTCCGGGGTAGCGCTGTAATAAGGGTTAGCGCCTTCACGAGATTGGAAGAAAATATCGGGGTTTTGGGCTGTACCTCGCAGTACTGGGCGGTCTGGGGTAAGGGCGCGGCTGCGGTGAGCTAAAATGAGATCGTCGTTGATGAGCGATCGCAAATCATCATCGGAGAGTAATTTTACTTTCTGCACTTCGTGAGAGGTACGAAACCCATCAAAAAAGTGCATAAACGGAACTCGCGTTTCTAGCGTCGCAGCATAGGAAATCAGCGCAAAATCGAGATTTTCTTGCACCGAAGCCGAACACAGCATCGCATAACCTGTTGCCCTAGCTGCCATTACATCGCTATGATCGCCAAAGATAGATAAAGCATGGGTAGCTAAAGAACGTGCAGCAACGTGAATTGTCGTACTTGTTAATTCCCCAGCGATTTTGTAGAGATTGGGAATCATTAACAATAACCCTTGAGAAGCGGTGAAAGTCGTACTCAAGGAACCCGTTTGTAACGCCCCATGTACAGCACCAGCAGCACCACCTTCACTTTGCATTTGCACCACACTGGGAACCGTACCCCAAAGGTTAGGACGATTTTCCGCCGCCCAAGCATCAGCCCATTCACCCATTGTTGAAGAGGGGGTGATAGGATAAATGGCGATTACTTCATTTAATTTATAAGCAATCCGGGAAACTGCCTCATTCCCGTCAATAGTCGCAAAGGTTTTGTTCATCATTGACTCCTGCTTTGTCAGCCAGATGCGAAGATATTCTCATTGCTCTGTAGAAGGGCATAAACACACTTTAAGAGTCCAAATGATGGACTCTTTACTTATACTTGGGAAATGGGCATAGGGCATGGGGCATTGGGCATGGGAAAGACAGATTTTCATGGTTGCTTGTGGGTTTTCCCATGAGGAACTAGCTTAAAAATAAGGGCTATGGAAGAGAGATTTTCATATTTTGTTTTGAGATTTTTTGTGAGACAAGCTAGTTAAATTAGTTTGTAAGTAAGTCGGCAATTGCACCAAGCTATGTGCTTTACATAAACATATTTGACACCTTAGCAAGAACAAATAACCAATGCCCAATGCCCCATGCCCAATGACACATTGACACACTTTTATCTCTAATTCTTGTATTATTATCTCACAAGTTATTTTGTCTGAATTTATATATATTAATCTTGTACTCAAGAGGCTGAAAAACTTTGGGCTATATATTTCAGACAAATGATTGATGATTTGGGGGTAGAGGTTCGAGAATTAAATAACTTTCTTGATGGCTGTCTACTGTTGAAGACATAGCAATAATCACAAGCTAAGGGACTTCTAACTAAAAAATACTCCATCGTTGTGTATGCAGAGAAGGCAGAGGAAGTAGAGGAGAAATAATTTGCCACTATGAAAATGGGATAATTTATTTTCTCGAAGTCCCTAATCAGCTAATCTTTAGCCTCAGAAATGCGTGGGGATGTAATACTGCTCGGTTACAGCAGTTTTCACCTATTTGAACCACATCTG
Organism: Calothrix sp. FACHB-168; assembly: GCF_963889195.1. Classification (NCBI taxonomy): domain Bacteria; kingdom Bacillati; phylum Cyanobacteriota; class Cyanophyceae; order Nostocales; family Calotrichaceae; genus Calothrix; species Calothrix sp. FACHB-168. Next base: position 29,804 of record NZ_CAWPNJ010000040.1, on the reverse strand, counting down.
TCGTAGGGGCACGGCATCCACAATCTTCTTATATATACAATATTTTACTGGTGCCGTGCCCCTACAGTGTGGTCTATTTACAGGAAGATGCTGTAAGGAAAATTGTAGGTTGGGTTGAGGCTCTGCGAAACCCAACAGTTTGAATGATTATTAGCTCAAATTTTACTATTTTCAGTATTATTACTGTAGTTAATCAGTATTAAATAAATAGATACTGCGATCAATGTCTAAAAGATATGCGTGGTTGAGAAAAACTACTTAACCAAGTAAACCTGAGTAACAGAGAATCTTACGGATAATTCATGAAAAAATTCACTTCGTTTCTTGCCGTTATACTTAGCCTTGTTGTGTATCTAAGTGGTGCTAGCCCTGCTTTAGCTCAACAATCGCCTCAGCCTCCATCTCGTGGGATAGTCACTTTTTACATCACTCCAGAACAACACGCACTAGGATTAAATATATATAAACAATTGAAATATGACTTAGCGCTTCCTAATCCCGATACAAGTGCTATTCTTCCTGAAAATCTCAGCGATTTTCCAGCTGCTTATAAACAAGTACTCGCACAAAATCAGCAGAACAACGGAATTAATGGCTCATTTACTGAAGCTTGGTTTGATTTGCAAGCATCAACGCCTGTGAGTCCTCGAACTAACACATTGTTCACTGTTAATGCTCCTCTTAACGGCAGAATATACAGTGTAGTAGCTGGATTACCTGTAGCAAATCAATGCCCTCAGAAAATTAAACAAACTGAAATTGCTTTCTTTGATAATGTAAGAGATGCGGAAAGGAGCGCTGATGAATTAGATAGAAAAGGATACTTGGTCTATGTTTCCCCTAAAGATGATTTGACAGTCAAGGCATTTTCACAAATTTTCTATGACCAAACTAATGGTAAGAAACAAGCTAATTCATCTTGTTTGCTAGTTTCAGGTACTACTGAAAACCTTAGAGCCGATTTCAGACAAATCTTCTATTTACTACCTCCTGCTTTACAGATGGAAGCAAAACAACAACCATTTGACTTTTTTCCCAGAGTAGGAACTTACATCTATGTTGCCAATGCAGTAAAGAATCTCTCTGAGCCTAATAAGATTAGTATGAAATAGTCCCTAATTGCTGTAAATTTGTAGGACAAGCTAATCAAAAAAATAGTGCCTCATTGCGAGATAGAAATTAAATAATGCTATTTAATTTTTATAGCAACCGCGCACTAAAACAAATCAGCAAAACACCCAACACTTAATTTTTATTGTTGGGTGTTTTAGTTTTTAGGGGTAAATGGCAATCGTATAGAAGGTTACAAAATCTCCTAAAAATCATGCTAGGTCAGCATTCTAGCCATCAATGTTTTTTGCAATTCTCAAAATACCAGTTAACCTATAAATTTTTTATTACTAAGAAAAAAAAGTGAATTGAGATTTAGCTGATCTAAGTGGGAAATCTAATTGTAGGGTGTAAGGTGCGGACATCCAAATTAAATTAGCACGCTAAATATTCACGCTAAAAATGAGGTAACTGTGTTTAGAGTTGTTGTAGGTCATAGTAACGATCCTGATTCTCAAAACGCGATCGCTGAAGTTATTCAACAATGTAGTTCTTCCTTTGGCGGTTTAATTCCTCAAGCTGGAATTTTATTCACTGCTATTGACTTTGATCATGTGTTAATTTTGCAACGTATCCAAGACGCTTTTCCGGGAATTGAGTTAATCGGTGGTACGACAAATGGAGAAATATCCTCAACTCTGGAGTTTCAACAAGATTCTCTAACTTTAATGCTGTTTGCTACAGACGAAGTGGAAATTCGCGCAGGTATTGGAAGGGGAGCATCGAAAAATCCGGCGCTTGCAGCCCAAATTGCGATCGCTCAAGCAATGGCAAAGAGTACATCTACACCACAATTATGCTTGACTTTTCCCGATAGTTTAACGAGCAATGGCGTATTGATTTTAGACGGTTTAAAACAAAGCCTGGGAGAGCATATTCCCATCATTGGGGGAATGGCTGCCGATGATTATACCTTTGACAAGACCTACCAATTTTTTCAGGGTGAAGTGTTAAGCGATTCAGTACCAGTGTTGCTGTTCTTTGGCAAACTCCTATTTTCCCACGGAGTAGCTAGTGGCTGGACTCCTATTAGCCAACGTAGCCGTGTCACGAAAGTGGATGGCAATGTAGTCTATGAAATCGATGGAGAACGCGCCTTAGATTTTTATCAGCACTATCTGGGAAAAGAAAAATTTGCTGCCAACTATGCAATTCATGCTCTGGCAGTTTTTCAAGATCAAGACCATTTTTATATGCGCGCTCCCAATGGATACGATCAACAAACTGGTAGTGTTACTTTCTTTTCAGATATTCCTGAACAGGCAGTTGTTCAAATTACTGATGCAACTCGTGATGATATTCTGTCAGCTTCCGAGACATCTTTAAAGAATGCTCTCACCCATTACCCTGGTTTAGAGCCTACCGCAGCGTTACTGATTTCCTGTGCTGCTAGGCGGCGAATTTTGGGAACTCTTGCAACACAAGAGTATCAGCTTGTCAAAACTCATTTACCAGAGGCATTAGTTTGTTGTGGTTTCTATGCTTACGGTGAAATTGCTCCTTTGGTTGGCAAAGGTCAAACACAATTTCATAATAAAACTTTTGTCACATTGTTAATAGGAACAAAATAAGTCGTGCATGGATAACCAGGACAATTCCATACAATTTCAAGAATTGGAAAAGGCAAACCGCATTTTGCGAAAAAAGCTAGAACGCTGCGAAAATGAACGCCGCCAGTTAGAATCTGACATTTCCACCAAGGAGTTTTTACTAAAGAAAGTTATTTGCGAGTTAGAAGACTCACAAGCTAAATTACAGCAAAGAAGCCAAGAGTTAGAAGATACGTTAAATAGTTTGCATAAAATGCAAACTCAGATGATTCAAAACGAAAAAATGTCTGCTCTAGGTCAAATGGTAGCAGGCATTGCTCACGAAATTAACAATCCTGTGAGTTTTATTTACGGCAACATCAGCCATATCAAGCAATACACCCATGACTTACTGCGGCTGGTTGAGCTTTATCACAGTTATTTCCCCAATCCACCAGCCGAAATTCAAAACGAACGTCAAGCCATTGATTTAGAGTTTCTCGAAAAAGATGCAACTAAAATATTGCATTCAATCAATATCGGCACAGAACGCATCCGAGAAATTGTGCTGTCACTGCGTAATTTCTCTCGTTTGGATGAAAGTGAGTTCAAGGCGGTAGATATTCATGAAGGAATTGATAATACGTTGTTAATTTTGCAGCATCGCCTGAAAGCTAATGACAAAAGCCCAGAAATTTTGGTCACTAAAGACTATGGCAACTTACCCCATGTAGAATGTTATGCCGGACAGATCAATCAGGTATTTATGAATATCCTGGCAAATGCTCTTGATGCGATCGCACAATTCAATGCTAAACGAACTTATCGCCAAATCCAGGATCATCCCAGTCGCATCACAATTCGTACTTCTGTCGTAGATTCACATTGGGTAAAAATTGCGATCGCTGATAATGGGATTGGAATTCCCGAAGGAATTCAAAAAAAGATTTTCAATCCGTTCTTCACCACAAAACCTATCGGGAAGGGAACGGGAATGGGAATGGCTATTAGTTATCAAATTATTACCGAAAAACATGGCGGCAAGTTAGAATTTTTTTCGACACCTGAACAAGGAACAGAGTTTGTGATTCAAATTCCTCTCAAGCAGCTAATTAGACCCGTTCATAATGGGGATATGATTACGGAAAGTCTCACCAGCAACTAAGAATTTTAGGGTGATAAGCTGCGACGCATCTAATTTGTATATAAGAGGATGTTTGAAAAGTCCCAAATGATGTATCAAATACTTTTATATCCCCCTAAATACCCCTAAAAAAGGGGGATTAGGAGGGATAGATAGTGCTTAAAATCACAGCTAACCACTTTTCAAACAACCTCTAAAACGCGGTCAAGATGCCCGCACTACAATTATTTTGTGATGTACTAAGGGGTAGGAAAATGACAAATGATCATTTTGATTCTCTGAAATTATTTGCGTAGGAATCTTATATTGATAAAACCATCAAATAAGTATCTTTTCCTTCAACTGGCAAAACTCGCAATTTCTGATTTTGTAAATCTGGTTCTAATCCTAAATCTTCTAAAGGTATTAATCCTAATAACGCATCAGAACCTTCTGGTAATTCAATACAATTAAATGTCCCCTCTCGTCCCTCAACTGAAAGATTTAACATTTTAAAAATCCGCGCTTTTTGTACTCCTGTCGCTATTTTTATATCTACTTCCCCTTGAAGAGGTAATCCTAAATCAAGAATAATATTTTTAGGTAAGCATAGTCTGGTTGCACCTGTGTCAACTAAAACATCATATAAAGTAATTGAGCGTATTTGTTCTGTGGGAATAAATCCTCGTTCTGCAAGAGTCTGGTCAATTTGATTAGTAATAGTGATTGTGGTAGTTACTTTGCCCATTTTTTCACTTTTGCTCAGTGTCATATAATTTTCCTATTTCTTGCGCCTACTTGTAGAAATACATCTTTTTTATCTTTCATACTTAAGATAGTTGCGCTGAACTTGGCAACAGGGAAAATAAATTTTTTCCTAGTTTGAGCCTTTTACCTTTCTTAAGTTAATTGTCATTGGTAAGGCTTTCAGGTATATTTACGTTTCGTAACATAGCTGTGTTCAAACCAGGAGTTGCTATGACCAATTTTTTATTCGTATCTGATTTAGATCATACCTTTGTAGATCATGATGCTGGTAATGATGATGCTCGTGGAGAGTTAAGCGATCGCCTCCAGCAACATCGTGAATTATATGGTACTAAAATTGTCTATGCTACCGGGCGATCGCCTCACCTTTACCGAGAGTTACAAATCGAAAAAAATCTTTTACAACCAGATGCACTAGTATTATCTGTTGGTACTGAAATTTACTTCGATGGTAGCGATACCCCAGATCCAGCTTGGTCAGAAATTCTGTCTCCAGGCTGGGATCGGGAATTGTTACTATCAATAACAGCCAAATACCCTGAGTTAATTTTGCAACCAGAATCCGAACAGCGCCCCTTTAAAGTGAGCTTTTTTTTAGAAAAATCTGTAGCACCTGGAATTTTATCGCAACTTGAGTTAGAGTTACAAAAACATAAATTAAACAAAAAGTTAATCTATAGTAGCGGAATTGATCTTGACATTGTTCCCCTTTCCAGCGATAAAGGTCAGGCAATGCAATTTTTACGCCAAAAGTGGAAATTTGCAGCTGAACAAACAGTTGTCTGTGGCGATTCGGGTAATGATATTGCTTTATTTGCTGTAGGCAACGAAAGGGGAATCATTGTTGGTAATGCTCGCCCTGAGCTAATTCAGTGGCATAATGAGCATCCAGCTGACTACCGTTACCTAGCACAAAACTTTTGTGCGGGTGGCATTCTCGAAGGCTTAAAATATTTTGGATTTTTAGAATGATTAGCTATCTCAAAGGTATCGTTGCTGGTGTTCAAACAATTAGTAGTAATCGGGTGATACTGACCCTTGAGGTCAATAACATCGGCTATGATTTGCACATTCCCCAACGGCTGTCAAAGTCTTTACCTGATTCAGGGGGAGTGGTGCAAATCTTTACCCATTACCAAGTCCGCGAAGAAGTGCCCTTATTGTATGGCTTTTCTTCCCCAGCCGAAAGAGACTTATTTCGTCATTTGCTGAGTGTGAGCGGAATTGGTGCGGCTTTAGCGATTACTCTGTTAGACACCTTAGAACTCCCAGATTTAGTCCAAGCAATTATTGCGGCGAATATCCAAATTCTCATTCAAGCGCCAGGTGTGGGTAAGAAAACCGCCGAACGGATTTGTTTAGAACTCAAAAGCAAATTAATCGAGTGGCGCAAATCCGCAGGGTTCTTCGTGGCTACAGGGGGGCCAGCACCAGGTATTTTAGAAGAAGTGCAAATGACACTGTTTGCTTTAGGCTACACTGCCCATGAAGTCAGCCACGCCTTACACGTAGTCAGCGAAGATATTGGACTTCCTAAAGATGCTTATGTAGAAGATTGGATTAAACAAGCGATCGCTCATCTTAGCAGTAGCGAGCAAATTAGTTAATAGTCAATGGTCAGTTGTCAGTTGTCAGTTGTCTCTCCCATTCTCTTAACTTACAATGCCCATAGATCCTTATGCTTGGCTAGAGCAGTCTTTGGAAACTATTCATCGGGCGGATTGGTATCGCTCAGTCCAAACGATTGATGGGCTGTGTGGTGCTACTGTGTTGTTAGAAGGGCGAGAAGTAATAAATTTTGCCAGCAATGACTATTTAGGATTAGCGGGGGATCGGCGTTTAATTATAGCCGGGGTTGCAGCTACCGAAAAATTTGGCACAGGAACTACTGGTTCGCGATTACTTAGCGGACATCGGGAATTACATAGAGAATTAGAAAGAGCGATCGCATCTTTGAAACAAACCGAAGATGCATTAGTATTTAGTTCAGGGTATTTAGCAAATTTAGGTGCGATCGCTGCATTGGTAGGTAAGCGCGATTTAATCCTCTCGGATCAGTATAATCATTCCAGCCTGAAAAATGGTGCAATTCTCAGTGGTGCAGCAATTCTCGAATATCCCCACTGTGATGTTACAGTTTTAAAAAACCAGTTAATTGAGCAAAGACAAAATTACCGTCGCTGCTTAATCCTCACCGATAGCGTCTTTAGCATGGATGGCGATTTATGTCCTTTACCCGCATTAATAGATATAGCAGCAGAATTTAGCTGTATGCTCCTAGTCGATGAAGCCCATGCAACCGGAGTTATGGGTAAAACTGGCGCAGGTTGCGTGGAACATTTTAATTGTACAGGAAAACAACTCATTCAAATCGGCACATTAAGTAAAGCTTTAGGTAGTTTAGGCGGATATGTCGCCGGCAGTGCCACCTTAATAGATTTCTTACGTAATCGCGCCCCCACTTGGATTTATACTACAGGACTTTCCCCCGCAGACACAGCCGCAGCCTTAGCCGCCATTGAAATAGTACAACAAGAAACCCAACGCCGCAGCCAATTGTGGGAGAATGTCGCTTACCTAAAAAAATTAATGCAACAACAGGTATCTGAATTAAAATTACTACCTTCAGAATCACCTATATTATGTTTTCAATTACCAACCGCCGCAGACGCCTTAAAAGCAGGTAAATATTTAAAGGCTGCGGGAATTTTCGCCCCAGCCATACGCCCGCCAACCGTACCTACAAGCCGCATTCGCATATCTGCAATGGCGACGCATCAACCAACGCAGATTGAAAAGTTAGTAGATGCATTAAGAGAATTCGTGAAGTACCTACAGTGACGCTTCGCGTACACAGTAGGCTTCCCGTCTCATTCGCCGTTGCCTCGTTAAACCCGTGTTTAATCCGGTCTCACACAGCGTCTCTGCTGATTTCTCAGCTTTATCTCCTCAAGGGAGAACCCAGGCAGCCGCCCATCTTCCATAGGCAGTTTAATTTGTTTTACGGTACGTTTGTCTTGGATTTACAGCAAAGCTGACCAGCAGGACTCGCGTTTTCCCCGATCTCTGATGTTGCTGCGGCAAGTCTTACTACTTTGAAGTTAGCCTGTCTGATGTCCATACAGTCGGGTGGGTCATCGACCATTTATATATTATATATTGTTGAAAAAGGTAATTCGTAATTCATAATTCGTAATTAATTAGGACTTATGCACACTCTACGAACTCTTGGCGTTCTTGGCGTCTTGGTGAAGCAGTCGCAGTCTTGGCGCTTTGCGTCGATTGCGAACTGCTGAACCCGAAGGGCGGTTCATAAAATAAGCTTTTTGGCAATTTTTGCGTAAGTCCTAATTAATAATTCTGAAGATAGAAGTATTATCTTCGCTCAAGTTTTATCGTAAATTCAAGGATTTAAGACCCCTTCATCTACAGAAGGAATTGACTTAGAATTATGGCTGCAAAGATTCAAACTTCGCCCAGGTTTAAACCGAGCGAAACTGAGTCTTTAAAAGCGGAATGTAGTCCGAATCAGTCCTGTATAGATAGTGTCGTTATTGCTGTTATGTTCGGGGTTAAATATCACAATCAAACCTGGTGTAATCGAGAGATTGCTATTAACTTGATAACGATATAAAGCCTCTAAATGGAAAGATGTATCAGTGTCTATCCGTCTGTCTGGTACAAGATTAGTCGCGCTCACGCTATTATTGCCAAAGTCGTTACCAGTTACCTTGGGTGGTTGTCCAAATATCAAACCACCAAGATTACCCTTTTTACCCAAGTCAGGGAAGGCTAAAGTCACCGCCCAGTTCCAAATGTCTGCTTTATCGCCACGATTCACATTAGCACCAGAACTATTTTCCGCGATCGCTTGTGTATATCCTACCCAGCCAGCGAGGGTAAATTGCGGGCTGAAACGATAGTTGGCTTGTAGCCCATAGTGATTGCTGGTTGTGTTGACTGGAGTAGTAGCATTTGAGTTAAAGGGATTATTCGCAAATGCACTACCATAGGAACCCGAAACTACCACATCACCATCATTGTTAGCGCCTCTGAGGTAGGAATGTGCATAAGTCAAACCTAGAGTAAAGTCTTTGTTTGGTTGAAAAGCCAATTGTGCGATTGCGCCATAACTCCCATCAAATAAACCTTTACCGTTACTCGGATCGTTAGCTCTGCGAGCGAGATAACCACCTGATAGAGTAATGCTGTCACTCAACTTAAAATTTGCACTGATACCTGAACCCACATTGCTACCAGAGCCGGTGTTACTAGCGCGATAAATGGGCGAGAAACGACCAAAACGAGATAAGGAACCCACGGGAGTAGAAGACAAAAACGGGTTAAAGGTATTGAAATTGTCGTAAAATTCGCCACCAATGGCGTCAACAATCACATTCAGGCGATCGCCTACAGGAAAGCGATAATATAACTTACCCATCTGAACGCTATTATCAGGATTATTGGTAGTGTCCCAAGAATTGCGAGTCATGTTTGTGCCGGTGACAGCACCACTATAAGCAATGGTATTATTAGCTTCTAAACGGGTAAATAATTGGTCTTGTCCAGTAAAGCTTGTCACAAAGTTGATGCGGATGCGATCGCTCAATGTGGCTCTATCTTGCAGCCTCCTTCCACCTGATGCTGTATACTGACTATTGGCAAAAGCTTCTCTAGTTGCGCCTGCGGGACGAGCATTAATTTCATTCCATACATCTGAGTTTAAAGCGCGATCGCCACCAAACACGCTACCAAGACTAACAATCACTTCTGCATTTAACTTGGTAGTCGTAGAAAATTGTTGACTTTCTAAGGTAGTTGTACGACCTTCTAAACCATCTAATCTTCCCCTAAGTTCTGTTAATCCATCAGCAAATTCTTGTTGCAATTTTTGTAAGGTTTCCAAGTCTTGCTTAGTGACTAAATCGGCGGTACCAGTTGCAATCAGTTCTTTGACTCGATTCAAACAAGCATTCAAACCTGCTGCAAATTCATAGCGAGTCAGCGCTCGATTTCCGCGAAAGCTGCTATCTGGATATCCAGCAATACAGCCATAGCGCTCAACCAAAGACTGTAAAGCTTGAAATGCCCAATCTGTTGGTTGCACATCAGACAGTTGCGATACTGATGTCACCTGCTCCATTGCAGAGTTCGACTGTTCTATGTTGTCATCTGCAAGTGGCTGACTATTTCCTCCCACTGGATTTGCTGATGCAGCTTTCGCTGTCATCATACTAGCTAATAGTAGTAACAATGAAGACTTGACAAAAGTGGACATTACCCTCACACCTCAAATATCATTAAACCAACATAACTGGTATAGCAACCAAGATAGTTGGTGTAAACCCACAAAAATTATGGCTTTTGAAAACTAATTACCCTATTAAAAGTAAAATTTATACCAATTAAGTTGGTTAAAATGTAGCATTAGTTACAAATTTTCCAAATACTAAAAATTTACAATCATAAAATCTTCCACTCTTCCTGTCATGTTCTTTTCTTGACATAGAGTTACCAATTTGCTTGGTAAAATGTTGGTGATATTGTACGATTCTACCAAGTGTCAATTTTATAAATAGTTTTTTTATGAACAGAAGACAAATTCTTACTTTAATTGCTACAGCAGTTGCTAACTTCCTTGTAGCCACTGGATTACCGACTCTTATACCGTCGCCTGTACTCGCACAGTCACAGGTCACCCTGCTGGTATCTGCGGCTGCTAGTTTAAAAGAAGCGTTGGAAGAGATCAAGCCTATTTACCAACAAAGTCAGCCAAATACCAACATTAATTTTAATTTTGGCGCTTCTGGTGCTTTGCAGCAACAGATAGAACAAGGTGCGCCTGCAGATATCTTTATTTCCGCCGCTAAAAGACAAGTGGATGCTTTAGAAGAAAAAGGACTTTTGCTCAAAGGAACTCGTTCTGTTTTAGCAAAAAACCGTTTGGTGTTGATTGTGCCTAAAAATATTACAGGCATCACCAGCTTTTACAAGCTTAAAGATAGCAAAATCAAAAAAATCGCCATTGGTGAACCGAGAAGTGTACCTGCAGGACAATATGCAGAGCAAGTCCTTGATAAATTAAAGATTTTGCCGCAAGTTAAATCTAAGTTGGTTTACGCTAACAATGTACGCCAAGTACTTGCATCTGTAGAAAGTGGTAACGCTGATGCCGGTTTAGTGTACATCACCGATGCCAAAATCTCAGATAAAGTCAAAATTGTCGTAGCAGCTGACGAAAAATACCATTCTCCGATTATTTATCCATTTGCAGTCCTCAAAAGCAGTAAAAACGCTGAAACTGCCAAGGAATTTGCTAAATTTTTAACTAGCAGTCAAGCTAAAGCTGTACTCAAAAAATATGGCTTTATTTTGCCTTAATTTACCTAATTATAGCAATGGGAAACAAGAATGCGACAGATTGTAGGGGCATTGGCACTGCCATGCCCTCAAGAATATTTTGATGTGTGGCAAAGATTATTTAAATTGGTATTAGGCTTTTTTCCAGAAAAACTTAAGGTTCAAACTAGCAGTGTTTATTTCTGTCCCAGGGCGTGTTTTCAAACCCCGAAAGTAGCCCCTATTTTTAAGGCTTGTCTAATTTTCGGCTAAGTATCTTGACGAACAGACGCGAAATTTAATTTACTCGCGTCTGTTCAATTCTTGGTGATGTTAAACTGACAAATTCAGAACTTACGCACTCCCCCCAACCCCGTTCGCGGGATTGAAACAACGAAATAAAGATTGGGTTTAAAACACCGTAGTTATAGTCAAGCTTTTGTGGTAAAATCATCACCCTCTGCCCCAGCATTGTCTATCAACTCATCAATCAAAGACTCATCAAAAATACTTATATCAGTTCTGAGTCTGTTTTGAAACGTCCTGATATGCGCAGTTGATAGTGGCTTTTAAAAAAAGTGATAGCTGATAGTTGGTTATGATTTGTCATTTTCTCATTGGTGTACCTGGTAGCGGGAAGTCTACTTTTGCAGCTGAATTTGCCAAGCTGGGGAATTATCGCATTGTTTCTACTGATGTAATTCGTCAACAACTCTATGGAGATGCAAGTATTCAAGGTGATTGGTTGGCGATTGAGGAGAAAGTTATCGCTGAAATTGTAGATGCGATCGCTCAGGGTTATGAGGTAATTTATGATGCTACTAATGCCAAGCGGATGTGGCGGATGGTTTTCTTAATGAAACTTAAGGCGCTAACTCCGGCTGTGTGGATGGCTTGGTATTTGCAAACCCCCATCGCCGTTTGTCAGTTACGCAACCAACAGCGCAATCGCCAAGTGCCACAGGTCATAATTGAGAGTATGTACAAATCTTTGCAAGACTTTCCACCCATAGCCGCAGAAGGTTTTGCAGCAGTCAAGCAAATTAATGTCACTTCAGCAAATTTCAACTTTCAAGAAATATTCACCCATATCGCAGAACTTCCCAATAGCATCATCAACTATGCTAACCAAAATCGCCAAATTACCTTACACCCCTACAGCGAGTTACTAGATTTTGAACGGTTAATGCATCTGATTTCGCTGACGATTCGCTATCCGGGAATAGGAAATCTGCAAGCCACCCAACCCAGTCAGCTAGAAACTATATTTGGTACGCTTCCAGAGTTTGCCAGTTCTCTAGAAGAAATCACCGCCTGTATGGGGAAATTGTGTGGTAATATCTACGCCGATGCTCAAGCGATCGCATCTGATTTACATTGGTTACAAAAAAATGATTTCATTGGTGATTTGTTAGTTGTCAATCAGGGCGGAGTTATACAAGATAGTCATGAATCAGTGAAGATATCTGTTAACCCGCCAGTAGAGTTGTCAGTCGTTCATCCCTCTATATCTCCATCACCACCTCACCCATATTCTGATTTAGCATCGCTTCAAAGGTTGCTGCAAACAATTCGTTGGATTGTGCATCATCCGTTTTTACCAGATTCGGGTGAGGAAAGTTGGGAAACACTGATATCTGCGCTGAAGGAAAAAGGCATTATTGATACTAAGGGACTTCCAAGAAATAAATTATCCAATCTTGTGGGGTGGGCATCTTGCCCGCCTTTGACTATGGGCGGGCGAGACGCCCACCGCACAATAAATAGTTGTATATTTTTTTATTTGGAAGTCCCTAATGATTTAGACAATCTCAGTAATGATATTGAGAATGTGCTAAAACCGTATAAAATATTACCCGATATATCTTTACCAGATAGCTAGCTTACGCAGACAGATATTTTAGGACTGCTGATCCTTGCGTTTAATTTTTTCCAGCAAGTTCCCAAAGTATGCAAAATTGTCTGAATATTATATCATATCCGCCTAATCAATTGCGATTTCGTAGTGTAATACCAATTGGGGACATCCAATTTTTTAAATACCGAATAAATTTGTAGTGCGTAAAGCCTTCGGCATAGCTTCGCTTAACGCGTAGCGTGTCCGAAGGACAAACGTCTCGCTCGCTTTGGAAGATCAGCGAGCAAGACTTCGGCGTGAGCGCTCAGTCGAACGCTGCTCGCACTACGGAATATGGGTAATTTATTTTTTGTAATACCAATTGGAAAAAAGAATGCGACAGATTGTAGGGGCACTGGCACTGCCATGCCCTCTAGATTATTTTGATGTGTTGCAAAGATTATTTGAATTGGTATAAGTCCCTTGAAAAAAAGAATACGACAGATTGTAGGGGCACTGGCACTGCCATGCCCTCTAGATTATTTGAATTGGTATAAGTTCGGTAAACGCCAAGCAGCTTCCCGTTCGCGTAGTGTCTCCGCAGGAGAAGGGTAACCCAACACCCGAAAACTTCGGTATTGTTGGGTTTACACAAGGTAAGCCCAACCAACATTTATTTTCCCCCCTGCTACCTTCACGAAGATATTATTTCTTCCCGCTCAATGCTTGAGATTGCTCTACCAGACGAATAAACTCACCTCGATAGCCCTCTGTATCCTCACCTTTAGCTTGAGTTGCCAATTTGATTGCTAAATCATAATTAGCATTCCCCTTATACTCAGAATCACGTAGTACCATGCCAAAAGTAGCCACCGCCGCAGCAAATCTGAGGTTGGTTGAGGGTATCCGTTCGTTGCGGGAATCATCATCTTGGATAGTTTGGCTAATTAGTTGACTGTTACTGTCTTGAGGCAATTTATAACGCAATTTGACTTGCATTAACTCATTGCTGGTATTATCCACTTGAGTTACACCAGAACGCTGATAGCGCAAAGGGTCTACTGTTGGTAGTTTCACATCGCTCTTGATACCAGTAGGAACGATTTCATAAAGCGCTGTCACAGAATGACCAGATCCAATATCGCCTGCATCTTTCTTGTCATCATTAAAATCTTGGTTTTGCAACAAACGGTTTTCGTAGCCAATCAAGCGATAAGCCTGAACTTTCGCCGGATTAAATTCCACTTGAATTTTCACATCCTTGGCAATGGTAAATAAAGTTCCCCGGAGATCGTTGACTAAAACTTTTTTGGCTTCTAATAGGGTATCAATATAAGCGTAATTGCCGTTACCTTTATCGGCAAGTTGTTCCATTTTTGAGTCTTTGTAATTGCCAGTACCAAATCCTAATACTGTGAGAAAAATTCCTTGGTCTCGCTTCTGCTCAATTAATCGCGTCAGTTCCCCATCGCTAGAAACCCCGACGTTAAAATCTCCATCGGTAGCTAAAATTACTCTATTATTACCAGATTTCATCAGGTTTTGTTTAGCTATCTTGTAGGCGAGTTCAATACCTTCGCCGCCAGCAGTAGAACCTCCAGCCCGCAAGCGGTCAATTGCTGCCAAAATTTTTGCTTTCTGACTACCAGGAGTAGCAGGTAATACCAATCCCGCATTCCCCGCATAGACTACCAAACTGACTCGGTCTTCAGGACGCAGTTTATTTACTAGCAATTTCAGGGACTGTTGCACCAAGGGTAATTTATTGGGTTCATCCATAGAACCAGAGACATCAATCAGAAATACTAAGTTACTAGGTGGTAAAGTTTCGCTCTCGCTACGTTTACCTTGCAAACCTATCTGTACCAGCTTATGTTGGGGATTCCAAGGAGCAGCAGTTACTTCCGTCGTCACAGAAAAAGGGCGATCGCCTGTTGGTTGGGGATAATTGTATGTAAAATAGTTGATCAATTCTTCAATTCGCACTGCATCCTTGGGCGGTAATTCTCCTTGAGTAATAAACCGTCGCACGTTGCTGTAGGATGCTGTATCTACATCAATGGAAAAGGTAGAAAGTGGGTCATTATTGACAAGATGAAAGGCATTATCATCAATTCGGTTATAGTTTTCTGTGTTGAATCTATCTGGCTGAGGTTCAGGGCTAACGATTCCTCTGATCCTCATAGCTGGTAGTTTAGGGCTTGCTGGGCGGTTAACAGCTTGCTCTTGCGCAATTGATGGTAGGGGTTGAGTTTTACTATTACTCTCAGTAGCCGTTACACCAGTACTAGCATCCAATTCTTCTGTCTGTTTTTTGAGGATTGCTAACTCTGGCGCAAATTCAGACTGCAAACGTTGCAAGGTTTGTATATCTGCTGGGGTAACAATTTTCGGATCTGTCGCTATTAGTTGATTGCTACGATTCACACAGGCATTTAAGATGGTGGCAAACTCAGCTCTAGTTATAGGCAAAGTGCCAAAGTTGGCGATTGAGACAACACAACTATACTTTTGTACTAATGCTTGAAGTGACTGATAGTCAGGGTGATTGACTGGAATGGGGTTAGCTGCGGTAGAACTTTGAGGATTTTGATTGACTGGAATCGCCACCGTTGCAGATTGACGTAAAATTGCCATTCCGACTGACGGTATTAATAACAACATTGCTGCAATACTGATTCGCTGCCAGAGTTTGGATGGAATCGGGTAAGACATGGCTGAATTCTCACACTAATTCTTAAATCGGCTCAAAACCTCAGAGGATGTGTGGTAGCCCTATTTATTGAGACAGGGTTGTTGACATTTGAAGTTTCTCATTACCTAGAATAATCTTCAGCTACCAGGGATTTCATGGCTGTTACAGTTTTAGTAACTGTAACAAGTACTAATCAGTGATTATACCGAAATATCTGGAAAAAGCATTTCTCAAAAGAAAAATTTTTTTAAACACTCTTAAATCTATCGGAGAACTGTATAATAAATAAACTACTAAAAGTCGAGCGAGTAACCGTAGTTAACGGTCGCGATCGCAATCATCAAACAAAGTAAATATCAAAACCATCCATTGAGAGTGTTTGATGTTTGCGAAATTTGGTTGTGCTTGTTTGCATAGCTTTGCAAAACCGACTTACCAGCAGTTGCGCAGCTGCTGAGAAATATTGAGAATCGGGATTTTCTGTTAAATCCTGACTCTTTGTCTTGCATAGGTACTATTTACAGTTCAAAGGAGTGAACGTAACGCATTCCCCACGCATAAATGCGGGGGCTTTTAGTAGCCCTGAGATATAGCGGTTTGGTTCCTGTACAGGTTCCGAAACACTATTGCCCGAACCTCTAGGCGCGGTTACGATTAAACAGAGGATGTACTCATCCCCACGCCCCAAAAACACATTGTTTTGCCATTCAGCAAGCAGTGTGTTTCTACCCTAACAAGGCTACGCGACAGCCTTTACGTCTACTGGCGAAGCCGTTTCTGTGGGGTTACACAGTGCCTTTGCCCATTTCGACATATATGTATCATCTCATAAAACACAAGGTTTTTGACAGCGATTAAAATCGCCTGCGCCTTACCCCCATGTCTAAAGCCAGGGGCTTCCACGGCGCGAGGACTTTGGTGAACAACACTATTCGGATCAATGAAAATTTGACAACAACAGGACAAGTTATACAACAACAGCTACAACAAGCTAAACAAGAAGGTTTTAATTCAGTTTTAAATTTGCGATCGCCAGATGAGTTAGGATTTGTGAAGAATGAGCAACAGATAGTGGAAGCTTTGGGACTAGATTATGCAAATGTGCCCCTCAAGCTAGAAAATTTAAGTGAAGAGCTGATTACGCAAATCCTCACAACCTTAGATCAACTTCCCAAACCAACTGTTATCCATTGTGCTGCTGCGATGCGTTCCACAGCAATTGCATTGTTAAGCGTAGCAATTAACGAAGGATTAACACCAGAACAAACCTTAAATAAAGCCAAGAATCTCGGCTTTGGCTTCTTTGAACATGCTGGCGTCAGTCCACGCCTGAAGCAATTATTCATCAACTATTTGCATAAACATCAAAAGGTAAGTGTACCTTATGCATTGACTGTATAACATGAAAATTGCGATCGCCTGTTAGTCATTGGTAGAAAAATCTTTTAAATCCCCCTAAATCCTCCTTGTTAAGGGAGACTTTGATTCTTTTCCCCCCTTGTTCAAGGGGGGTTAGGGGGGATCGATTAGTATGAAGATACAGCCAATCACTTTTCAAACAACCTCTTACACTTGACCTATTAAGCATACCTGCATTATTCTCACCTGCCAATGCATAGAGTGTAAAAAGTTCTGTTTTGGCAGGTTGAGTTATAATCGTTTGTTTACTAATTTAAATTAGCTTAAAAATCTTTATTTATCTTAGACAACCGCAATAGACTGTTGATTTCTCGCCCACATAACCTTGTTAAATAAGTCAACCAAGTACTAATACCAATTATTTTGAATATATCTTCCATTACAGCAACAATATGGTGATTATGAATTTTATCAGACAATATTGATAAAATAAAAAAAACTACAGATGCAGATAGAATGATAAACTCCGTTTTCTTGATTGCTTTAAAGTTTTTACCAAAACCAAATAATATTGTCATTAAATATAGAACATAAAATAACTTTTCTGGAAACTTTAAATATAGAGGAAAAACTTCCTCGTGCAACATCAATAAATCGTCAAGCGTTAAGAAAGATGTTAACAGTCCAGAAAATAATAAAAACCCAGCTAATTCCTGAGAACGATTATTTTGGTTGAGAATTGCATAACTAAACAGACAAATTGTTGCACAAGAACACCATAGCAATATACCAATATTTGAGAACAATCCAATGTAAAAAGGTGTATTAGTAAGTGCTGCTGGATCTCTTGTTAAATAACCTAGCCCAGTTTTCTGCCCTATATTCAAGAGGAGAAAAATTAAAGTGACTGGTGTGATTGTTGCTAAAAATGTGAAAAATACAATTTTTATTTGATAACTAGGCTTTGTTTGACTAGGATGGATTAAATTTTTATCAATTAAATCTTTCATAAATCTTACCAATCCTTATTGTAAACTCGTATTTCTACATATCAACACATCAATATAATTGCTACTCTCAGAAATTTAATTATGAAAAAATTGATTAAGACTTTTCCGATAAAATGTTAATATTCGCTGCTTCATCAAGCATAAATAATTAACCCAAAAATTATTTTTTGAGTGCAAATATTATTTGATTTTTGCAACCCTAAATGCTGGCTTATGCACCTATCTTAAAATGGACTCCGATAAAGCGTCAGTTTAATTTAAGCTTATCTAAAAATTAATTTAAGGTTAATTAATCACTATGTATAGTTGCACATGTATAAGAAAATATCAAGATTATTGTGTTTGATTTTTTTAAAGTTTTGATGAAGCATGACTGCCATATCAGAATAATTACTTAGAACATCTATCAACAGATAGATTTATGTTGAGTCGATAGAATTAAGTGAAGAAATTGACTCTAGAGACAACTTAAAACCAACCAAAAAATATTAGCTTGAGGCTGTTGAAAACATCAATGTAATTAACTAAATAAAGCAATTATCAATCTTCCCTACTGCTTTTCCAGAAGATAATTAAATAATTCAACATAAATAGACTAGAAATGCTTACCAGTATTTTCATTACATCGCTTTAATTAAGTATTAAAAAACCACAGATAAACAGCAAAGAATGCGGATATCTGTGGTAAATAACTATCTATTTGTCAATTTGTAAATCTAAATCATCTGCTAGGCTTGATTGGAGATATTTGTACATCTAGAGGAACTCTCACCTTAAGAGATTTTTGGAAGTAGTCGCGGCTATAATAATTTTGCCGACCGCTATTATCTAAAAACTGGGTGAAGCTTTGCAACATGATTTGAGAACCAGCATGATTTAAGGTTAATAATGTATTGGAAAAACCTTGATTATAGTTAGCTGTTCCATAGGTATGGTTAGTATCTTGCACATTCAAACCATAGGTAACAACTGATGTTGTTCCCCAATCACAATCTGTGGGATGACATTTACCAAACACTTGAATATTTAATTTATTGCTACCTGCTGAGGTAACAACTAAGCGAGTTACACCACGAGTATTGCTATCTTTATTCACCCAAGTACCAATGAAATCAGCAGGTGCTGCTAATGTAGGACTAATTAGAGAAGCAGCTAAACTTACACTAGAAGCAGCAATCATCAAATAACGTTTCAACATTTTATTACTCCATTATTAGTAATTTATTTTGGGATTTGTCTAGAAATATGAGATAGATATTGGCAGAAATTAGTAATATAAATTTCCTAATTTATTACTGCCATTTTTCACTCCAAGCACCTGTAACTTTAAAACCGCCACCGACAGGAGTTAACTGCAATGAACCCCAATTAAAGGTGTTACAAATAGGGCCGAAACCATTACCGCAAATATCGCCAGCACCGTAACCATTAAATGAACGAGTACCGATGTGGGAATAAGTAGAACCGCCCCAATTACCGTTACCAAACCAAGTGGTATTCTTGAGTCCGACACGGAGAACACAACGCAATCCTTCACCGTTGCGAGTTCCATTTAAATCAGAAACTTTGTATTCATCAAAATAGCCACCACAAGTTTTTGGTCTGGGTAAAGGTTGATAGTTAGTAGCTGAGACTAATTGCCATTCTTCATTCCATGCACCAGTGACACGAATAGTTGAAGAATTGATGAATTGGACGTTGAGATTTCCGGGAAAGTTATTGTTGATATCTTCGCCATTTCCGTGAATATCCGATGCAAAGCCGATAAGGTTAGCACCTCGGTAAATTGCCTGTCCTACGTGACGGTAAGTAGCGCCACCCCAATTACCTTCGCCGTACCAGGCTAGTCTGGGGATTTTCGTTCCTGGTCTACCTTCACTGAGTTTGACGCAACGGATACCTTGACCTTGACGGTTATCTAAAGGCTTAACAATGTAAGTCCGCAGATGGGGGCCGCAATTAAAGCTGGGTACTTGAGTCAAATGTATATTTTTGATTACAGGAATTTGGGCTACAGCACTAGTTACTGTAGTTAGGGCTACCATACTAGCAAGTGCTAAAGATTTCATTGAAAGTCGCAACATGATTCTCATCCGGTGTAGTAAAGTTTGTGGAGGCACTTTATTAATGCCTTCACTACTTCTCTAGGTAGGCTTTACGTTTTTTATGCACCCTCGGCAAAGCATCATTGAAAATTTTTCAACTTTTGTGCAATTTGTTGCCGATCGCTTTAGTCATTGGGCGACAGAATCAAAATTGCGTAGCAGTATGCAAAGTTGTCTCAAACGCACACCGCAGGAAACTTCGGAGTATTTTTGGGCGCTTTACTGGTATAAGTTTTGGCAAGTTCCGGAAACTCAATCTTTAGCAAAGCAACATCTGGCGGCTTATTTGCAAGAGTCTTGCTATTGGGTATCGCAAAAAACCGTCAATAGTTTTGCTAGTACCCAGTATCAATTATCAGATTGTTTTCAAATAGCGATCGCGCAAATCGATCGCGTCCTCAAAGGTTTTAACCCCAATCACGGTTATACTCTTAAAAACTACGCCAGCCCCATTTTTGCTAGCGCCATTCGCGAAACTTTACGCCAACGTCATGAAGTCGATATCTGTACAGATTGGGCTTTGTTACGCAAAATTTCCCAAAAGCGTTTACAGGAAGCGTTGCAAACTGCGGGTTTAACTAAAGATGATGTTCATAGCTACATCCTAGCGTGGAACTGTTTTAAAACCTTGTATCTTCCCACCAGTACCGGAACCTCGCGCCAACTTTCTCGACCAGACGATCGCCTTTGGGATGCGATCGCCAAAGCTTACAATAGCCAAAGTAGCCAACAGCAAAATATTTCTACTATAGAAAAGTGGTTACTTCATGCAGCTAAAATCACCCGCAAATATCTTTATCCCAGCGCCGAATCTCTCAATATCACTCAAGGTGGCGATAATTCTTGGGAATTACTCGATAATTTGCCCGGAAATCAACAACCATCCTTAATTGAGGAATTTATTACCCAAGAAGAAGAAACAACCAGAACTTCGCAGCAAACGGAAATTAACCAAATTTTAGCTGATGCGATCGCTCAATTAGAACCAGAGGCGCAACAGATTCTTCAACTGTACTACGCTCAAGGACTCAACCAGGATAAAATCGCCAAACACTTAGAAATCAAGCAGTATACTGTATCACGGCGATTGACCAAAGCCAGGGAAAATTTACTCAAATCTTTAGGGACTTGGAGTCGAGACACCCTGCATATTTCCCTCACTCCCGACCTACTCAAAAGTATGAGTACAGTAATGGAAGAATGGTTACAAAGCTATTTAGGGCATGGGGCATAGGAAACTGTTGACTGTTGACCGTTGACTGTTGACCGTTGACCGTTGACTGTTGACCGTTGACCGTTGACTGTTGGCTGTTCCTTCTTACTACTGACAACTGACAACTGACAACTGACTATTAACAATTTCCCGGAGGAACCGCCATGAATGCAATGATTTTTGCTAATCCCACAGATTTATTGTTAGAAATTCCCGTTAACGTGCAAAATCGGGCGGATATTCAGAGTCCATCTTTCTCTAACCCCCTTTCTCGCTATCAAGGCTATATTAATGAACTTTGCCTAGGTGCAGTCTTGCCTTGGTTGCAAGAAGATTTTGCACCACAGGCAAAGGTCTGGCCAACTACCACTGCTTTACCTAGTTTTTGGGAACTGGTAAATGGAACCGCAGTCTTAATAGACGACAAACGCTTTATTTTAGTTCCCAGTGAAACCATAGATTTAAGTGAAATCCGCGTACCCCAAGAATGGGTGGATTTACTTAGCTGGGCTGGTGATTATTATTTAGCTGTGCAAGTGGAAGCAGATGAAGGCTATGTCAGGGTTTGGGGTTATTGTACTCACGCACAACTGAAGGAACAAGGAAATTACGATCCAAGCGATCGCACTTATTCTCTAGATAGTACTGAACTGATTAATGACATGAGTGTATTAGCTGTTACCCAAGAACTTTGCCCGCAAATAGCCACCCGCAGTGAAATTGCAACCTTGCCCAGCCTACCACAAGCACAAGCTCAAAACCTCATTGCCCGCCTGGGAAAGTCCGAAATCTTGACACCGCGTTTAGACATTCCTTTTTCACTTTGGGGTGGGTTAATTGAACATGGGGGTTGGCGAAAAAGCTTATATCAGCAGCGTTTGGGGATTACCGAACAATGGTCTATTTTACAATGGTTGCAAAGCGGCGTTTCTCAAGTGGCGGAAACTATCGGCTGGGAACGATTAAATCTGCAATTGAATTTTTTGGGTAGTAGAGGTGTAGAAGAAACACAACCTGATTCTATCCTGTCTCGCCAATTAGCGATCGCGGGGCAAACCTACGAACTCTTAGTTATTCTCCAAGGCGAACCAGATGAACCCATTTGGCGCTTTCAATTGCGTAACGCCACAGTAGGCGCAGCTATCCCTGGTGGCTTTAAATTGCGACTACTCACCGAAGATTTACAACCATTCCCTAATAATGAAGATATCGCCGCAACTGCTGTAGAACAACTTTTTGTAGAAGTTGCCCTAGAACCAGGTGAAGGTATAGTCTGGGAAATAGAACCACTTCCAGATAATTATGACCGCGAAATACTCAAATTTTAAATTTTGGCTGGGCTTTTTTTATAGATACTAAGATGGAGGATTATTTCTTCAATTCACTGCAAATTAAAAATCCATGAGAGAAAAACCAAAACAACAAATGCGTATCTGGGCGATGTGTTGCCATCTCTCGGCTTTATGCGCATGGATGTTATTATTTTTTTTGGTATTTCTCGGTATTCCCTTATATCTCCCGTTAAATATTTTCTTTCCCCTCATAATCTGGCGCTTAAATAAATCTAAATCCCCTTGGGTAGATTTTCAGGGTAAAGAATCATTAAATTTCCAAATTTCTCTCACAGTTTATATTTTGATTATAATTCTCTTGTCTTTGCTGATGCTGCTCACTATTTGTGGTATAGCAGTAACAACTAATAGTACAGGACAAGAAATCAAAGCACTTTTAGATATTTTATTATTGCTCTGGTTCGCAATTACATCATTAATGATATTACTACAAATATTTTTAGTAACTTTTGCTGCTGTAAAAGCTTATCACGGCGAACATTATCGCTATCCTTGGACAGTGAGATTTCTCAGTTGACGCTCCCCGCATTTCGCTTCGCTACATACGGGGATTCTTGTTTCACTGAGCAACCTTGCCTAGACTTGTTACCAAATCTGGGTAGAGGGTCATCTCTCCACAAGCGTTAACACTTCGGCTTCGCTCAGTGTTAAAGCCGAGCGAAGTCGAGGCTTTAAAAGTTTCGGTGCGCCCCACCGTACTTATGTCTAAGTTAGTTTGTTTCAAGGCTTTGTTCAGTATGTTAATACTGGCATTTAAATCCCTGTCGAGTACGCACCCACACTTACAGATATGAGTGCGTACAGATAGGGATTTCTTCACAGTTTCACCACAGGATGAGCATTTTTGACTGGTAAATTTCGGGTCAACAGGTACAACAACTCGACCGTATATTTTCCCAAAATATTCTATCCATTGGGTGAACAACGACCATGAAACATCACTAATAGACTTCGCAAGCTTGCTATTTTTAACCATATTTTTCACTTGCAGTTTTTCATACGCCACAAGGTCGTTAGACCTTACCACGCATAACGCTTGCTTAACTGCGTTATCTTTACGCTGGCGCGAAACTTTCAAGTGTTTTCTGCCAAGACGGTTAATAGCTTTCCTGCGATTATTAGACCCTTTCTTTTTACGACTAACCTGTTTTTGAAGACGCTTTAACGCCTTCTCTGACCTGCGTAAATATCTAGAGTTCTCTACTGTATTACCCTGCGAGTCAGTATAGAAATGATTCAAACCAACATCTAAGCCTATCGTTTTACCTGTTGGTTGAGTATCTATATTACGTTCTGCATCTACGCAAAATTGGACGTAGTAGCCATCTGAACGCTTAACTATTCTGACTCGCTTGATTTGTTTAACTTGGTAAAAGTGTAAGTCCCAAGTTCCAATTAACTTCAGTTGACCAATATTACATTTATCTGTGAATTTAATGTACTTGCGGTCATCTGAAAGCTTCCATCCGCTTAGTTTATATTCAACTGAGCGATTATTTCTTTGGAATCTTGGATACCCTTTTTTACCCGGAATTTTAGCTTTGCAATTATCAAAAAATCTCTTGATTGCAAATGCTGTTCTTTCTGCTGCTGCTTGTCTTGCTGAGGAATTTAATTTATCAGCAAAGTCAAACTCGTTGGCTATAACAGCAGTATATTTATTCAAGTCGTAAGGCTTAACACCACGATTGTCCATCCAAAACCGCAAGCACTTGTTACGGACAAATTTAGTAATCCGTAAAGCTTCATCTATCTGTTGATATTGTCGCAAAGTGCCTTTAGCTTTGAACTCAAAAACAATCATTGTTTCTACCTTATCGACCTGAAAGTATTTTAGGGTATTTTAGGGAGTAATACAATCCCTAAAATTGTTAAATACTCAACTACCCCTTTTTCTGTTCTTGCTCCGCAAGAAATCAATCAAGGGGTGTCTCAACAACTACTGCCTTTCATCCCCACACTCCGTTTCACTGCGTATGGGGTCTTCCCGGCAAAGGAGATAAAATTACGGGAGCATCCCAATTTTGACGCAATACCCTAGAAGGGTATTGCTATAGCAACAAAGCCTGCAAAGGTAGGCTAAAAGTTTGATAGCCTGCAAAGGCAGGCTTCGTATTTCTAGCCCCACCCTTATAGGGTGAGGGCGTTTTTACACATTTGGGATGCTCCCAAAATTACAGTGTTTTTTAACTAAATGCACTAGGGGCACAACATTGTTGTGCCCTAAAAATATCTATATATAGATGAAATAACTAGTTTATAGTTTTTTTGATTTCATCTTTGATATTTTCTGCAGTGTGAGTGATTTTGGCATCAGCTTGCTTGGCTTTACCTTCAGCCTTATCTGCGGGATTACCAGTCACTTCACCGACGATTTCTTGAAGTTTACCTTCAATATTTTTAGCAGTAGCTTCTACTCTTTTTTCAATACTCATAGTTTCTCTGTTCAGCCATTAGCTGTATTTATTGACAAAAAATAATCTACATTATCCACTAACGTCATGTATCTATCATCAGATAGCTTATCGATTTATGATTATCTCTACTTAAGATAGATGCAAAATTAAAAACTCTATATTAAAGAATAATATATGTAGATTTTGATAATTTCAGCTAGCAGATACATTAATCAAATTTTACACATAAAAGATTTTTGGGAATAAAAAAAATGATTTTTCATCTAAGGAAAGTATAGGAGTGAACGCAAAACGCCGGAAAAATGTTTGGAGAAGTGAGATTAATGACATCATTCGCGGTACCTGTGGCGGGTTTTTATTTGGGATTCCCTTGCTGTATACAATGGAAGTATGGTGGATTGGATCGCTAGCAAAACCTCAACTAATGATGACAGCGATCGCATTGATGTTTATTGGTGTCTTTTTACTCAATAAAAGCGAAGGCTTCCGCAAACGCCAACGCAGAAAGCGCCCTTACGAAGCAGTTGTAGATACTGTAGAGGCGATCGCGATCGGGTTAGCATGTTCTAGCTTTATATTATTTCTCTTACAAGAATTAACCATTGAAACACCTCTAAAAGAAAGCTTAGGGAAAATTATTTTTGAAAGCGTACCTTTTACCCTTGGTGTAGCATTAGCCAATCACTTTTTAGGAGATGCTGAAGGTAGTAATGCAGGAGAAACTGAAAAGAAAAAACCCAAGAGTGAAATATCTGCCACTCTTGCTGATTTAGGTGCAACAGTAATTGGTGCTACTGTCATAGCATTTAATATCGCCCCTACAGATGAAATTCCCATGCTAGCCGCCACAGTTTCACCATCTTGGCAATTAGCAATTATCGCCACATCCTTAATAGTTTCCTATGGCATCGTCTTTCAAGCTGGCTTTGCCGATCAGCAAAAACGAAGGCAACAAAAAGGCATTTTTCAAAGACCATCTGGTGAAACTATTATGTCTTACTTAGTTTCACTTTTAGCGGCTGCAATGATGCTATGGTTCTTTCAAAAGCTAACATTAAGCGACCCTTGGACAATGTGGTTAGATCATACATTAATGCTGGGTTTACCTGCAACTATTGGCGGTGCAGCAGGGAGGTTAGCAATATGAATAATACAGAAGAAAATTACCAGCAAGAACGTTCTCTGGCTGAATGGGTAACATTTAGTATAGCTTCCTTTATCTTGGCAGTAATAGTTGGTTTAGTAGGATATACCTGGTTAACAGATAAAAATCAACCACCAATTGTCTCTGTTTCCAATAAACAAACAATCCGCGAGAGTGATGGAAAATTTTATGTTCCTTTTGAAGTCATCAATACAGGTGGAGACACGGCTGAGTCAGTGCAAATAATCGCTGAATTAGAAGTTGATGGTGAAGTTAAGGAAACTGGAGAACAACAAATTGACTTTTTATCGCGTGGAGAAACCGAAGAAGGCGCATTTATTTTTAGCCAAAATCCTAACCAAGGTAAATTAATTATTCGCGTTGCTAGCTACAAGCTACCTTAGTTAAGGTTTGTAATCATAGCGATCGCCACAAAGCTTTAGTATAAGGATGACGTAGATTTCCAGATGTGAAATCACCAGCCTTCGCCACTACTAGGGTTGTTCCTGCATAAAACACAGCCACGCGAACGTACAGTTGTAACGCCGCTTCTAAGTCATGAGTAATTAAAATTACACCTTTTCCCTCATGAGCCAGTTCCCGCAGATGATTCAGCGTCTCTACTACAATCTCTGGATGTAGCCCAGGAGTAGGTTCATCAGCAATTAACAATTCAGCACACTCTATTGCTGCTGTAGCAACCAGCACGCGCCGCGCCATACCTCCAGAAATGTCAAATTAAGCAACGCGATCGCCTCGGCAGATAGTTGCAGTTAAACGAGGTACGATCCCATCATCATGTACAGCGATAAAATCTGCTCTTTTGCCGATTTCTAGACTACCGCGATCGCTAAATACATTAATGGCTTTTGCTGGATTACTGGTAAATAATTGCATCGCTTCGTAAATCGGCTTTTCTGTCTTCTGTGCAATCATAAAAATGGATTGTAATAAGCTTTGGGGAACGTAATCAGAAGAAATTACATCCACTAAATTTTGCAATACCAATTCCATTGCAGAAACATTACCAGAATGAGAACCACCCAACACTAAATTAGGCGCACCCATTAATACTTGTAATCCTAAATTGTGCGCTGCTTTAGCTGCTTCTAAGGTAGTGGGAAATTCCGCTAATACTGCACCATCTTGTACCGCTTCCTTAACGTGTTCTACAGTAGCATCATCATGACTTGCTAAGGAAATACCTTGAGTTTTGGCGAGTTCTACTAAGGCTGTCCGGTGTTTTTGTGCATATATTTCTTGTTTTTGCTGACGAGTTGAAATAAATTCATCCATTTGAGCGGCACTCACACCATGTTTACCCATGTAATATTCTTTAAATTTATCCAACCGAATAAATTGACGTTGTCCAGGGGTGTGATCCATCAATGAAATCATCGATAACAGAGGATGATTGATATATTGTGCTGTAATTTCATAGACCTGTTCATAAGCTAATTCACAGCGTAAATGCAGGCGATGTTCTACACAAAAGCGTCCGGCTATTTGTCCTTGGGAAACAACATCAATCATCGGTGCATAGTTAATTAAGCGCGGAGAACCAGCCGCTACATCACCAATTG
The DNA here is from genome assembly GCF_963889195.1 of Calothrix sp. FACHB-168. NCBI lineage: Bacteria > Bacillati > Cyanobacteriota > Cyanophyceae > Nostocales > Calotrichaceae > Calothrix > Calothrix sp. FACHB-168. The sequence continues at coordinate 2,220 of NZ_CAWPNJ010000040.1, read as the reverse complement.
CGATCGCATCACATACTGTTGTAACTCCAGCGCTGGCTAAATCGCGATCGTGATACACTGCTGCGGCTTCTAATGGCCAGCGAATACCAGGACGAGGAGACATACAGCGTTCTAGATTGTCGGTGTGTAACTCAATCAATCCAGGTAAAAGATAATCTCCCTCACCATTTTGTCCCTGACTCACAACTCCTGGTTGAATATCAGCAATCAATCCATTTCTGACTACTAAAGTACCTAGTATTTCTTGATTTGGTAGTTGCAGACGATAGTTAGTGTAAATCTGCTCGTTCATAATAATTTGTTGACTGGTGACTGGTGACTGATGACTGGTGACTGGGAATTGTAAATGCTTTGTTGGGATGGTTAAGAAATCAACCGTCAACCGTCAACCATCAACTATTAAAAATTAATTCGCGGTTGCAGAGTTGCGTAGACGTGGAACGGCTTGTCGCTAGACATCGCACTTCTTCATCATGAAAAATTCCAATTAATGAACAGCCTTGATTTTTGCGTTCTTGTAATAGTTCAATCACTACCTGACGATTACTAGCATCTAAGGCTGAAGTTGGTTCATCTAGTAGTAATATTGGATAATTAACTACTAATGCTCTGGCAATATTTACCCGTTGTTTTTCACCACCAGAAAAAGTTGTGGGAGAAAGCTGCCATAATCTTTCTGCAAGGTTGAGGCGACGAAATAAGTCTTTAACTTTGTTATATGCAATATCTATATTTATGCCTAATTCTAATAGTGGTTCGGCAGCTACATCTAGGGCTGGTACTCTAGGAATTACTCTTAAAAATTGGCTGACATATCCCATAGTTTTCTGGCGAACTGCTAAAATTTCGTGGGGTGCGAGTTGGCATAAATCAAGCCAAGATTCTTCATGTTTCACCCAAACTGAACCACTATCAACGCGATAATTTGCATATAAGCAGCGCATAAATGTAGATTTCCCAGTACCAGATGCTCCAGAAAGAGCGATACATTCTCCCGCATTAACTGTCAAAGAAACTCCTTCTAAAACAGAAAGTTGCATTCCTCCTTGCTGATGCAAAGTAAAACTTTTTCGTAAGTTTTCTACTTGCAAAAGTGCTTGGCTAGAAAATTCTACTGATCGATGGTTAAGAGTTAATGATTGCATGGTTAAAAAGTGCCAATAAGAGACAGTCATCAGTCAACCGTCAACCGTCAACAAATTATGGTATTAAAGCTGCGCTGACTAATAGTTGAGTGTAAGGATGTTGTGGATCGTCAAGTACTTGATCGGTTAAGCCTGATTCCACTACTTGTCCTTGTTGCATGACTAGCAATCTGTGCGCTAGTAGCCTAACTACGCCGATATCGTGAGTTACTATGATGACGCTGAGGCGAAAATTGCGAACAAGCGATCGCAATAAATCCAATAACCTCGCTTGTACTGAAACATCCAACCCACCTGTCGGTTCATCCATCAAAATCAACCGAGGACGTGTAACTAACACACGGGCTAGTTGTAATCTTTGTTGCATCCCTCCAGAAAATTGCACTGGTAAATCATCTATCCTTACTGGGTCAATTTCTACTTGTTGTAGCCAGTGTGCGGCTTCATCCCGAATATTACCGTAGTGTCGCACTCCTACATCTAGAAGGCGTTCACCGATATTTGCTCCCGCACTCACCCGCATTCGCAACCCATCACGAGGATTTTGCTGGACAAAACCCCATTCAGTTCGCATTAATAACCGTCGTTTAGCTTCCGCAAGTTGAAAAACTTCTATGTCTTCATCTTTACGGTTGTTATAAGTAACATTACCTTGTTCAACAGTGATGTGATTGGCGATCGCACTCAGCAAAGTAGATTTACCCGAACCTGATTCACCCACAATACCGAGAACTTGGCCAGGATAAAGATTAAACGAGATGCGATCGCAAGCCTTAATCGCACCGTAAGATTTACTCAGATGATGAACTTGTAAAAGAGGTTTTGTCATTTGTCATTTGTAATAATTTCAATAGTTTGCTTGATTTCCATATCCAAATCCGGCGATCGCTTCTTCTAGGTTCTCTAATTGCACAACGCAGCGAGTCATGGTGATTTCGCCTAAATTAAACGCCTCCCCTGTACCGCCAGCACGTCCCCGCACCATCGCCAGTCCAATCTCTGGAGAGCGTAAAAAGCTATATTCGGGCAAATTACCCAAGTTTTTTACCAGTTTTTCTAATAGCTCTAACTCAGC
>NZ_CAWPNJ010000039.1:0-90138 GCF_963889195.1 Calothrix sp. FACHB-168 | reverse complement strand
ACCCGTCCGCCACTAACTCCGAAGAGTCCGTTCGACTTGCATGTGTTAAGCATACCGCCAGCGTTCATCCTGAGCCAGGATCAAACTCTCCATTTTGTTGAATCGTTTGTTTAGCTCTTTTGACTGACTTAAACCTCAGTCTGGTTATTTTCTTTACTTGACGCAGTTATTTGTTATATACTGGCTTTCAAACTATAATATTTTCAAGGTTCGGCTTCCTGTTCGCGTCGCTTTTTGCGCTCCGCTCTCAGGCACTTATCCAATATATCTACCCTCCTTTGCTTTGTCAACATCTTTGGCAAAAAAATTTTTGGCTTGGTTTTGGCGTCCCAAAGCTCCTCACAGTGGTGGGTTTAAGTCACAATGGTTGATGCACTGTGCTGACTAAGGAAAGGTAGAGCGTGAATTTTCAGTCGGTAATAGCTTCATTGCATAAATTCTGGGGCGAGTCTCTTGCAGAGAGACCTGGCGGTCAACGCGGTTGCTTGATTGCCCAACCCTATGACATTGAGAAGGGAGCAGGTACTAAGAATCCCCATACTTTTTTAAGGGCGTTGGGGCCGGAACCTTGGGCGGTGGCTTATGTGGAACCTTGTCGTCGTCCTACTGATGGGCGCTATGGTGAGAACCCGAATCGCTTTCAATACTATTATCAGTATCAAGTTCTGATTAAACCTTCGCCAGATAATATCCAAGAGATATATCTTGATTCTTTGCGGGCGTTAGGTATTCGTCCAGAAGACCATGATATTCGGTTTGTGGAAGATAACTGGGAAGATGCGACTGTGGGCGCTTGGGGTACTGGTTGGGAAGTATGGTTAGATGGGATGGAAATTACTCAGTTTACCTACTTCCAACAATGTGGGGGAATTGATTGTCGTCCTGTGTCGATTGAGATTACCTATGGACTGGAGCGGTTAGCAATGTACCTTCAGCAGGTGGAAGCTATAACTAAAATCCAGTGGACGGACAATATTACTTATGGAGATGTGTTTCTCCAAGCGGAAATTGAACAGTGTACTTATAACTTTGAAGCGTCGAATCCAGAGATGCTGTTGACGCTGTTTAATTTATATGAGCAGGAAGCTACACAGTTAACTGAGCGAGGATTGGTTTTACCTGGCTTAGATTATGTAATTAAGTGTTCCCATACTTTTAATTTGTTAGATGCGCGTGGTGTAATTTCGGTGACTGAGCGGACTCGGTATATTGGGAGAATTCGTCATTTGGCAAGGAAGGTGGCTACTTTATATGTTGAGCAAAGGGAGAAGTTGGGTTTTCCGTTGCTGAAAAATAATGCCAGTTAACTATGGTAGAGGCTGACGCTGAGGATAAATAAAAGTTGATACTGATCCGAAAAACCTCCCTCAAATAGGGAGGTTCGGTATTATTTTAGAGAACCAATACTGATAGTGTGTGAGAAATGGTGAATTGGAGTGAGTTGTTAGAACCAATTGCGGCTTGGTTTCGTTCGTTGGGATTGCCGTATCCGATTGTACATTGGGGACATCCATTGATGATGGCGATCGTTGTGTTTGTGATGGGTAGCTTTGTAGCAATGGCTGGTTGGCGGGGAAGATTGGCTGAGGATAAAGATGTTGCAATTAAAAGCCGCAGCGATCATCGTAAACTAGCACCTTGGCTATTTTTCTTTCTGGCGGCGGGTTATACAGGTGGTGTGCTGTCTTTGGTGATGCAGCATCAGCCAATTTTGGAAAGTCCTCATTTTTTGACAGGTTCAATAGTGCTATTGCTGCTGTTGATGAATGCTGCAATTTCTTTGAGTGGATTTGCTGGAGATAAAGCACTATTACGTACTATCCATGCTTATTTAGGTAGTGCAGCAATTTCTCTTCTATTTCTCCATGCTTTCTTGGGCTTTAATTTGGGCACATCTTTTTGATACAGTTATGCAAAAAGTTCTATAAATTAAGCCAATCAAGCCCGCAGATGCGGGTTTCATTTTATAGTTCAGAAAATATTTGTATATAAATTCTTATGGTTCAGGCTGGCGGTGTAATTATCTGTGTTGGCTATATTCTAGGGCTGCTATTTACAGCTGTACCTTGGGGTGGTGTTGGGATTTTGCTTTTGGGAATTTTGAGTGCGGCTGTGTTGCGAAGACGTTATCTCAATTTACGAAAAATTCCGCAAAAATCAGATAATGGGGGGATGAAAACTAAGCTCCAATCGGGGATTGGACAAAATACTCCCGATCCGAGAATATTACTAGCTGCTGGGTTGGTGGGTTTGCTGGCTAGTTTCTATTTTCAATGGCGAGTACCTGTACCGGGAGCAAAAGATATTAGTAATTTTGTGCCGCCAGGAAATAATAGTAATCAAGAACAATTGGTGATTGTGCGTGGTGTGGTTGCAAGTACACCACGCTTGACTCGCAGTCAGCGAGGACAGTTTTGGTTAGATGCGACTCAGCTTGATGAAGTGAAGAAGGATGATGGCCCTGCTGGGGTAAGTAAGGGAGTCACTGGTAAATTATATGTGACAGTGCCGATACTACGGGCGACTGGTTTATATCCTGGTCAACAGATTGCGATTACGGGAGTTTTATATAAGCCGAAAGCCGCAGCAAATCCTGGTGCTTTTGATTTTCAAAAGTTTCTGAAACAGGAGGGTGCGTTTGCTGGATTGACAGGGAGACAAATTAATATTTTAGATGAGGAGCAGCGTAAATGGGGTTGGTGGCAAGTTAGGGAACGAATTGTGCGATCGCAAGTTCGGGGTTTAGGTATCCCGGAAGGGCCGCTTGTCAGTGCAATGGTTTTGGGTAGTAAAGCTGTTGATTTACCTTATGATATCCGCGATCTGTTTGTCCAGGCAGGGTTGGCTCATGCTTTAGCAGCTTCGGGATTTCAGACTTCGTTAATTTTGGGTGTGATATTACAACTTACAAGGCGTGCAAATAAGGGAACTCAATTAATTCTTGGTAGTTTGGGGTTGATTATTTTCCTGAGTTTAACGGGTTTTCAGCCTGCGGTTTTAAGAGCGGTAATTATGGGTTTTGCTGCTTTGGTGGGATTGGCTTTAAAACGGAAGGTGAAACAATTCGGTTCTCTGGTACTGGCGGCGACTTTATTATTGTTATTTAATCCTTTATGGATTTGGGACTTAGGGTTTCAACTGAGTTTTTTAGCGACGCTGGGATTAATTGTGACGGTACCGCCAATAGTGCAACGTTTGGGTTGGTTACCACCTGCGATCGCTTCTTTGATTGCTGTTCCTTTAGCTGCAACTATTTGGACTTTACCATTGCAACTGTTTGTGTTTGGGGTTGTGCCATCTTATAGTTTATTACTTAATATTATTAGTACGCCTTTAATTTCTGTTTTGAGTATAGGCGGAATTATTAGTGCTTTAGCAGCATTAGCTTGGCCAGCAGGGGGGAGTTTTTTGGCTGGGTTTTTGCAATACCCCAGTGATTGGTTAATTAATTTAGTGGGATTTTTTAGTAAGTTACCAGGAAACTCTTTGGCTGTTGGGAGTATTTCTCCTTGGCAAATGCTGGCTCTTTATACAATTATTTTACTGGTGGTGTGGGTGCGTTGGTGGCGGCAACGTTGGTGGTTTGCAAGTTGCATTGCTTTGGGTTTGGTGCTGATTCCTGTTTGGCATTCTGCTAACAATTTATTTAGGATTACTGTATTAGCAGCAGGTGAAGAGCCAGTTTTGGTAATTCAAGACCGAGGAACAGTAACTTTAATTAATAGTGGCGATGAAGGGACTGGACGCTATACGATTTTACCGTTTTTACAACAGCAAGGCGTTAATCAAGTTGATTGGGCGATCGCAACTGAGTTTCAAGAGCATGAAAATAGTGGTTGGCTGGAGGTAATGCAACGATTACCAATCAAAAGCTTTTTTACTTACCCGCCCAAACCAGAAAATGTCCTGGAAACCCAGGTAATTCAACAGGAACTACAAAAGCGTCAGGCTATTTTTCAACCTTTGACTGTTGGTCAAGCAATTACGGCTGGCCCCGTAGTGGCGCAGTTAGTCAATAACCAGTTACCAATTTTACAATTGCAAGTTCAAGGGCAAAATTGGTTACTCGTAGGTAACATGAAGTTGAAGGAAATACAGCAGCTAGTCCAATCGGGAGCTTTAGCGCGTCCGCAGGTGCTGTGGTGTGTACCTGAGTCTTTGAAAGATTTGGTTTTGGCTTTACAACCACAAGTGGCGATCGCATCTTCTGCTAATCTGGAACCTAAAGTGTTATCTGAACTGAGCCAAAGTCAGACGAAACTGTTCTTTACAGGACGGGATGGTGCTATTCAATGGACGCCAAATAGTAATTTTGAAGCTTTTATTCAGGCGACAGAAAGCAAGTCTTCGGTTTTATAAAGGTATTGAGGTGACTGAGGGCGATCGCTTTTTTGTTTGTCATGTTATAATTGCGTAGGTTATGCTTTGGCATTTCCAATAATTCACAGGTTTTAAATAGAGAAAATACGCTCTAATCTGTGAAGCAATACCTGGAGAGGTGGCAGAGCGGTTGAATGCGGCACACTCGAAATGTGTTTTGGGGCAACTCAACGGGGGTTCGAATCCCCCCCTCTCCGTTTTTTGTTGATGAATATATTCAGGTTTGGAAAATTTATAGTAGGTAATTTATACTGTTTATTTTTGAAGCTGCGCAAAATTAAGCTTTTATTTAACGCAAAGGTACGCAGAGGTTAACGCAAAGGTACGCAAAGTTTTTTGAGGATTCAAAGGTTTCCTAGCTAATGTTATTTAGCACGTTTCTTTGTTATGCAGAAGTTGAGTGGATGAGCATACTAAGATATTTCTTCTGTGAGAATAGTAGATAATATTCACTCAAATCAATCTCAACAACTTTTCCTACCAGCTTTAAAAATTTCCAATTAGTTGCAGTTGTCAGGGTACCTTAAATGGTATGAATATTGTTTTCTTCGCGTTCGTTAAATAATTGCGCTGCGATCATTTCTGATACACATTGACCTAAACCTGCATTGAGATTTTCTTTTTTGGCTTCGACAATGGTAATTACTGGGGCATTAAGAAGTAGTAATTCTGGAGAACGGCTAATAATAAAATCACAATTTCCGTTTAATCCTTGGGTGGGATCTACAGAAAAATCAATTCCTGAAAATAAACTTATTTGATTATTTAGATATTTTCTGAGAGCAATTAAAATAGGCGCAATAATCATTTCTGAACGATATTTTTCGGTGTTGCTGGCGAGAGCTAAGGGTAAATTTTCTTGTAATATTTCTGCGAGTAATGGCGGACAAGTTATTTCGGGAATGGAGGCGAAAATATTAATTTTGTCAGCAATAGTTATGTTAAAGGTTTTTCTGACTCGGTCTAATGTAAAGTCGCTGTAAAACATGTTATTTATTCTTATAAATTATCTACATAATTAAATTGTGCCAATTCGCTGACCAAGAGAATAGGGAAAATAGCAGAATTTTGGCTTTTGAGTGGTTTATTTACTGTGTATCTTTGCCTGTGGATGTAGCGATCGCGCAATGCAAAAATTCCCCTACATGAGACAATCAAAGAACAGAATCGCAACAGTTGCGATGAGAGACATAGAAGGAAATAAAATGTCTGAGAATTTGAGAAGCCAGGTTGTAACGCAAGGGGTGCAGCGATCGCCTAACCGCGCTATGCTGCGTGCAGTTGGGTTTCAAGATGAGGATTTCAATAAAGCCATTGTTGGTATTGCCAATGGTTACAGTACAATCACCCCTTGTAATATGGGGATTAATCAACTGGCGCAAAGGGCTGAGTCTGCTGTAAAAACAGCTGGTGCAATGCCACAAATATTCGGCACCATTACTATTAGTGATGGGATTTCGATGGGAACGGAAGGGATGAAATATTCCCTGGTGTCGCGAGAAGTAATTGCAGATTCGATTGAAACCGCCTGTACTGGACAAAGTATGGATGGCGTGCTGGCGATTGGCGGTTGTGATAAAAATATGCCAGGGGCGATGTTAGCGATCGCGCGGATGAATATTCCGGCGATTTTTGTGTATGGGGGTACGATTAAACCGGGACATTATAATGGCAAAGATCTAACTGTTGTCAGTTCTTTTGAAGCTGTCGGTCAATACAGCGCTGGTAAAATTGACGAGACTGAACTATTCGCAGTCGAACGCAATGCTTGTCCAGGTGCGGGTTCCTGTGGTGGGATGTATACAGCTAATACCATGTCTTCGGCTTTTGAAGCGATGGGTATGAGTTTACCTTATTCTTCCACGATGGCGGCGGAAGATGCGGAAAAGGCTGACAGTACAGAAAAATCTGCGTTCGTTTTAGTCGAAGCGATTCGCAAACAACTTTTACCCCGTCAGATTATCACCCGCAAATCAATCGAAAATGCGATCGCTGTCATTATGGCTGTGGGTGGTTCGACAAATGCAGTTTTACATTTTCTGGCGATCGCCAACGCTGCTGGTGTAGAACTAACATTGGATGACTTTGAAGTTATTCGCGCTAAAGTACCAGTATTGTGCGATTTAAAACCTAGCGGTAAGTATGTGGCTACGGACTTACACAAGGCTGGCGGTATTCCCCAAGTGATGAAAATGCTACTGGTGCATGACTTATTACATCCAGATTGCATTACTATTAGTGGGGAAACAATTGCAGAGGTATTAGCAGATATACCAGATGAACCAGCTGCAAACCAAGATGTGATTCGTTCTTGGAATAACCCGATGTATGCTCAAGGACACTTGGCAATTCTGAAAGGTAATCTTGCCACAGAAGGGGCTGTAGCTAAAATCACAGGGGTGAAGAAGCCAACAATTACTGGCCCAGCTAGAGTATTTGAATCGGAAGAATCCTGTTTAGATGCAATTTTGGCAGGTAAAATTAAAGCTGGTGATGTCATTGTCATCCGCTATGAAGGCCCTAAAGGCGGGCCGGGAATGCGAGAAATGTTAGCCCCCACATCTGCAATTATTGGTGCGGGGTTAGGCGATGCAGTGGGATTAATTACCGATGGGCGCTTCTCTGGCGGTACTTATGGTATGGTAGTCGGGCATGTTGCACCAGAGGCGGCTGTTGGTGGTGCGATCGCGCTTGTAGAAGAAGGTGATAGCATCACAATTGATGCCCCAGCACGTTTATTACAGTTGAACATTTCCGATGAAGAATTAGCAAGTCGTCGTGCTAATTGGCAACCTCCCGCACCCCGGTATACTAAAGGGGTACTGGCTAAATATGCGAAATTAGTCGCTTCTAGCAGTCTCGGTGCGGTAACGGATTTGGATTTGTTTAATTAATTCTCCATTATTTTGGCTTTGGAAGCAGCATTTTTGCACCTATTTCTGAGGATTTAGGCTGGCTGCTTCCTTTCTTGATGGCTTTATACCAATTCCCTAAAATATAGACAGTATGGGGCATTGGGCATCCCTTCGGCTTCGCTCAGGGCGGGTGGGCATTGGGCAAAATGAGCTAGCTTTATCATTTACACATATTGAGGACTCATTTTTATATTTTTAGTAAAGAGAAATAGCGATCGCTTTCTCATTTATCGAAATCAAGTACTCGTTTTTCTGTTTTTAGTAAGCAAAAAGCCATTTTAACTTCTCGTTAAGCCTTAACGAGTTCTCATTATTGTGTTTTCCGCAAGTAAAATACTATTTCACCTACTCAAAAAGCTATATTGCTTACTCGTTTCGGTAAATCGCGCACTCGTTTTGGTGTTTTCCGCAGGTAAAAAGCCATATCGCTTACTCATTTGGGTAAATCGCGCACTCGTTTTGGTGTTTTCCGCAGGTGAAAAGGTAGATTGCTGGCTCAAAAATGGCGATGTTTGATAATTAACTGCTGTGTAGCTACCCTTTCTCGTTTTTGGCAATCGCATTTATTTTTAAAATAAATTTTGTATATAAAAGCACTCACACATCAGAGATTTTTCATAGGCTATGGCATTGCTCATTTGTGTCAACTTAGCGTGAAACCCGCTTACCGCAAGGAACTAAAGTTCCTTGCTAATAGCCAAAGTCATCTCAAGATGACTAAATATCCTCAAAATATTGACTCTACTTTAGTAGACTTGGGCTATTAGCCTTGAGCGAAGTCGAAAGGCGGGTGACGCTTATACAGAGGCTATTTTTAGCTTAAGTTGACACCAATAGGCTTTGCTGTGCCCTATAGAATATTTTTTTAATGAACCGCCTTCTCTTCGAGAGGCTTCCGCCAACGCGAAGCGTCTCGAAGAGAAGACGCCAAGTACGCCAAGGTAAGAGAAAAATACGGAGAGTTTGTCAATTTCAGACATGATTGAAGATTGCCATATCACTTAATTAGTAATAGAAATGGCTGGATGAAATAAAAGTGAAAAATTACAGTAATTTTAATTAAAACGTTTATTTATAAATATCTCGTAAATTTTCTGTGAAATAATCTTTTCTTAACCCGCTATCCGTAGATTTACTGTAATGTAAAAAAATAAATTAATTGACTAATAAAACTCTACTTTCTTGGTAGTGCAAATCAAAACACCTTAATTTATTACGACCTTTTTTCCAATAGGGCGTTGTTTTCTGCGCCCTAATTAATCATTTAAAACCTTTGTTGAAACTGAGCTAATTTTCACTATTTATGCATGTGTCTGATTACATAACAATCTGATTTTGTTACTTGATTTGTTAGTTGCAGGTTTGGAAAAAGTCTAGAGAAATACAGACTAATTATTAGTTCAATTAATCAGGAGATTTGTAATTATGACGCTTAATTCCGGCGATACTTTTGGCAAAAACTACAACGTTTTAGCAAAAGTTGGTGGCTTTACTAGTGGTAATGGTGCGGAAATTTCTGCTTTCGATCCACAAAGCGATCGCTTGTTTGTAGTTGCAGCTAATACGGTTGAAACTTACAGCCTCAGCAATACAGGAACAGTTAGCTTAATTAGTGCGTTAACTCCAGGATTTACCCTAGATGAAGGTACACAGGCTATTCCTAATAGTGTAGCTGTCAGCAATGGTATTGTTGCAGTCGCTTACGCTATTGTCAACAGCACTACCAACGCCCAGCAAACAGGAAAGGTAAGTTTTTACAACGCCGCCGATGGTACGTTTTTAAACTCAGTGGCGGTTGGTGCTTTACCTGATATGTTGACTTTTACCCCCGATGGGAAAAAAGTATTGGTAGCTAATGAAGGCGAACCCAACAGCTACGGACAAGGAACTTCTGTAGATCCTGAAGGTTCTGTGAGTATTATCGACCTTTCTGGAGGTGTGGGGAATGCAACTGTTACCAATGCCACATTTACTAGTTTTAATGATAAAATTGACCAACTAAAAGCCGCAGGAGTAAGGATTACCGGGCCTGGTGCTACAGTAGCACAGGATTTAGAACCAGAATATATTGCGATTTCTGGTGATGGGAAAACGGCGCGGATTACATTACAAGAAAATAATGCGATCGCAGTTTTGGATATTGCTAGCGCCACGATTACCGATATTTTGCCATTAGGAAGGAAAGATCATAGTTTACCGGGTAATGGGTTGGATGCAAGCGATCGCGATTCCAAGATTAATATTCAAAACTGGCCTGTATTTGGATTGTATCAGCCAGATGCGATCGCCAGTTTCACTGTTAACGGACAAACTTACTACATCACCAGTAACGAAGGTGACGCCCGTGACTATGTAGGATTTAGCGAGGAAATCCGCGTAGGTGCTGGTGGATATGTCCTCGATCCCAGCATTTTCCCAAATGCTGCTACTCTAAAGCAAGCCGCCAACTTGGGACGATTAAACGTCACACGTGTTACAGGCGATACTGATGGCGATGGCGACTTGGATCGGATTGAGGCTTTTGGGGCGCGTTCCTTTTCAATTTGGGATGGAAATGGTAAACAAGTTTTTGATAGTGGCGATCAACTCGAACAAATCACAGCTACCTTAGTTCCAAGTTTATTTAACTCTGAGGGTTTGGTTGCTGGTTTTGACAGCCGCAGCGATAATAAAGGCCCGGAACCAGAAGGTATAGTAACAGGTGTCATTAATAACCGCACTTATGCTTTTATTGGTTTGGAACGTGTTGGTGATGTCATTGTTTACGATGTGACAAATCCTCAGCAGCCAACTTTTGTTGAGTATATTAATACACCAGAAGACATCGCAGTTGAAGGCTTAACTTTTATCTCTGCGGCTGATAGCCCGACAGGGAAGCCTTTATTAGTCACGACGAATGAAGTCAGCAAAACGGTTGCGGTATTTGAAGTTACACCACCAAATCATATTACTGGTACATCGCGTAACGATCGCCTTAGAGGTACAGAAGGCGTCGATATTATTCAAGGTTTAGCGGGTAGAGATTCCCTAAGCGGTGGTAACGGTAATGATATTCTTTATGGCGGTGCAGGTAAGGATCTTCTAAACGGCGGAAATGATGATGATATTCTCTACGGAGATGAAGATCATGATACCTTGCTAGGCGGGCTGGGAAATGACAGTTTAGCTGGTGGTATTGGTAGCGATCGCTTAGAAGGTGGAAACGGTAACGATAAACTGTATGGTAATGACGGTAGAGATAACTTAATCGGTGGAAATGGTGATGATTTACTTGTAGGCGGTAAAGGAAAAGATACCTTAACTGGTGGTAGAGGTAGCGATCGCTTTTACTTAACTGTAGATACTATTGGCGAGTATGATAAAATCACCGACTTTAAGCCAACCATAGATACTATCGTCATTTCCAAAGCAGAATTTGGTTTGACTCAAGATATCGGTACCTTAGATACAAGCTTGTTTAGATTAGGTAAAACAGCTACCACAGAAAGCGATCGCTTTATCTACGATCGCAACAAAGGTAATCTATTCTTTGATGCAGATGGAATTGGTGGTACAGCGCAAATTCAAATCGCCCAATTATCGAACAAAGCCGCACTTAGCAGTGGCGATATTACTGTAATTGCTTAATTAATGCACAATTCATCGTCAGGGCTGTTGACAGTTGACTGTTGACAGCCCTAGGGACTGTTTTCACACCCTAAACTAGGGACTTCCAAATAAAAAAATATTCCAATCATTAACTTACCAAACCCGCAACTCGTAGGGGCGGGGTTACCCCGCCCCTACAATTTGGCATAATTTATTTTTTGGAGTTCCCCTAAACTTCAATGTAGGTTGGGTTGAGGAACGAAACCCAACATTTACCTTACTTCGTTGGGTTGTTTTCACCTCAAGCAAGCTACTTTTGGAGTTTGCAAATACACCTAGCCCCTAACCCCTTCACAATCGTGCTTCAAAAATTGTTACATTTTGTATAGATAGACGATTAAATCTTGATTAAAAACTCCCACCATGTCTAACACTGTTTTACAGTCAGAGGAAAAATCTCTGAACGTAACATCTGCAACTCAAGCATTACAAGAGCTTCCTGCTGGTGGGCGCGATCCAGAGCGCTTTGATTTGCAAGAGGTTTGGTATCCTGTACATTACATCGAAGATTTAGATAAAACACAACTAACTCGCTTTACTTTACTAGAACGCGATCTTGTGTTGTGGTGGGATCAAAATGCACAAACTTGGCGAGCCTTTGTAGATCAATGCCCGCACCGATTAGCGCCACTATCCGAAGGTAGAATTAATGAGAGTGGTTGGCTAGAATGTCCTTATCATGGCTGGGCTTTTTCGGGGACGGGTAAGTGTGAAGTCATTCCCCAACAACGAGAAGGCAGAAAAGCGGAAGTTTCTCAACGTGCTTGCGTGAATTCCTTACCTACCACAGTGCGTCAAGGGCTGTTGTTTGTCTATCCTGGTAATCCAGAAAATGCAGATCAAACCAAAGTTCCCGTTGTTGATGTTTTAGAAGAAAATACTGATGGTTGGGTATGTCTCAATACATTTCGTGACATTCCCTATGATGCCCTGACGTTGATGGAAAACGTCTTAGATTCCAGCCATATACCTTACACTCACCACCGCACCGTTGGTAACCGGGCGACTGTGTCGGCGGTAGATTTAGAAGTTGTCGAATCTGGGAAATGGGGATTTAAAGGAATTTGGGAAGAAGGCCCCCGCAAAGGAACTTTAGGGAAACAAGATACCATCTTTATTGCTCCCGGATTGATGTGGCATGACTTGACTTCTAAGCAATTTGGGAGAACCATAACAGTAGTTTATGCTACTCCCATCCGTAAAGGGGAATGTCGGTTATTTGCGCGTTTTCCCTTCAAATTCTCCGCTAAATTACCGGGGCTATTTATTAAGCTGACTCCGCGCTGGTACTCGCACCTGAATCAAAACGGTGTCTTAGAAGACGATCAAATTTTCTTACATTATCAGGAAAGATACTTAGAGCAACTGGGCGGCAGTGCTAATTTTAACAAAGCTTTTTACTTGCCAACTAAAGCCGATGCATATATCTTTCAATTACGTTCCTGGGTGAATCAATATAAAGTTGATGCTTTTCCTGGTAAAACTTTGTCACCACCGTTACCCAAGGAAGCATTACTAGATAGATATCATTCCCACACAAAAAAATGCGCCAGTTGTCGCACAGCTTTACGCAACTTACAACGCTTGCGACTGGGATTAGCTATGGTGACGGCGGTAATTTGGGCGTTGCTACCTTTATTAGTAGCGGTTCAAAGTCAGGTATCTGTGTTAGCTGTGGCGATTTGCAGCTTGGCTGTGTTGCTGGGTGGGGGAATTTGGTTAGCCTTGGGTAAGTTGGAGAGACGATTTTATCAAGGAAAGGAAACGCCACCGCGTAATTTACCGGAGAAAGGGAGAAAGAAATAAACCTGCACAAGGGCGGGGAAACCCCGCCCCTACGGGAATCTTAATTACGTATCGGAATGCGGATTGAGATGAAATGGGGATGAAAAAATGCGATCGCAAATGTAACCAATGCAAGCGCTGATATAGAAAATTTATTCGCAAATATAACAAATGCGAGTACTGATATAGAAAATTTATTCGCAAATGTAACAAATACGAATGCCAAATCTATGATCGCGACTGCTGATATAGAAAATTTATTCGTAAATGTAACAAATACGAATGCCAAATCTATGATCGCAAGTGCAAAAGTAACAAATGCGATCGCCAAATCTGTAAATGCACTCGCAAATGTAACAAATGACTATTGACTATTGACTATTGACAAATTAAGAATTTCTTCCACTGATACCCCCAAAATCTCAGACATTGCTACTAATAAACTCTCATCTTGAGTAACTTGAAAGAAACGGGTAAGATTACGCAGACAAATTTCTAAATTATGGCGATCGCTAAATTCGGTTGTAATCTGTAAAGCTTGTAGATAATTGGCTTTCGCTGCTTCGAGTTCGCCTAATTCTTCCGCAACTCTACCCAGTTGAAAGTAAGTACCGGCACAATTTTGGCGATCGCCTGATGCAATTTTGATATCTAAAGCTTGTTGATAATTTTGTCTTGCTTGCTCATATTCCTGCAATTTTTGGGCAATACTGCCTAAATTATGGTATGTGCGGGCAGAAAAATTGCGAGCTTCCCCAGGAAGAGCTTCGCTAACGCCAATTTCGTCAAAAATATCTAAAGCTTGTTGATAATGGCTTCTAGCTGGTTCATATTCGCCCAACTGTTGCGCAACTATTCCTAACAGGTGGTGAGTACGGGCGCATTCATAGGAATCGCCATATTCGCTAAAAATCTCTAAAGCCTGTTGAAAATTTTGCCTAGCTTGTGCATATTCGCCCAATGCTTGAGCAACTATTCCCAATTGGTTGTAAGTACCGGCACATTCATAGCGAGCTTCCGAAGAAAGAGCTTCGCTAACGCCATATTTAATGTTAATATCTAAAGCCTGTTGAAAATTACGCTTTGCCTGGGGATAATCGCCCAATTCTTGGTAAACTCTTCCTAACTGATGATAAGCAGCAGCTTGCCATATTTGTTTTTGTTTGTCTTCTACATTTTCTAAAGCTGCATAAATTTTTAAAGTCTTTTCATAAGATTTTCGCGCTTTTTGATATTGCTTGGCATCTAATTGATAACTTCCACATTTCTCAATTGCAAATGCTACTTGGTAGCCTAATTTACTTTTAATAAATTTATTAGGATATTTTTCTAGATGTTGACAAACTAATTCTGCCAACTTCAGGTTACTTGCGCGATCGCTAATTGACTCCAAGTATTTATCTAAGCAAAAATAGATATTAATACCTGCTTGTTTATCTAAACAAATTTGCAAAGCATTGTAGAGATTTTCATATTCTAATCTACAGAAAAATAGTCCTAATTCACGTTCTTCATCATCTTGAGATTCCATCAAATGCTGATAGGAAATAGCCAAACCTTGATAGTGATTTTTAAATCCTTCACGTAAAGTTGAACGGATGACTTGATTGTTCCGATCTAGCTGAGATTGCAAAAAATCAGGCAATTCAGGATGAATCATCAAAAAGCGTCCATCGTCATCCATTGCTGCTAGCAACCTAGATTTTATTCCCTGTTGAATAGCGGCGTTGAATTGATCGAAAGGATAATCTTGTAATGGCTCAAAAATCTTTAATTGCTCGATATAGTTAGGAATATCTGATTTATCGATAAACTTATTAAACTCAGCTAAACACAGCAGTAATTTTTGTGCCGCCGATGATAAATTACTGTAAGCATATTCTAAATAGGGTAAACTACTTTCTGGTTTCTCTTCACCCCATGTATCTAAATCGATAATATCTAAACCCTGATTAGCAAACCCATATTCTGTGAATGAGAATTGATCCTGATTGCTAAAAGCTTTCCTATATTTTTGTTCTTCTTCTGCTGTAAACATGGAAATCAACCTGAAAAACTACTGTCAATAGTCAATAGTCAATAGTCAATAGTCAATAGTCAATAGTCAATAGTCAATAGTCAATAGTCAATAGTCAATAGTCAATAGTCAATAGTCAATAGTCAATAGTCAATAGTCAATAGTCAATAGTCATTGGTAAGGGTTGGAAGATTATTGATATTTATTAAGATAATTGTGTTTATTTAGACTGACTTACTTAATTTTCTCAGAGGTTGCATCTTAACGCTCTCAGACTGAAAGTTTCAGAATCAATAAACAAACCTTACCTACGCAGGCTAATTATATGCATCTTCATCAATAATTGGTATAACTGCTCGCTGTAAGTTTTAACAATAGCTGCTGATACTTTTATTGTCATATATTACACAGGATAAACTTAAGCATGGAAATAGTTACGAAACAGGGAAAAAAAGCCAGTATTCTTGGTTTAGCCGCACAATCGCAGCTAGATGCTACTTCTATTTCACTAGCGTTTGTGGCAGGAATTAATTATTTTTTCTTTTATAGTTTAGAATCAGAAAACTTTCTCGATGGCTTAAAATCCCTGCTCAAAGACAAACGCGAACAGGTTTTAGTCGCAACTGGCAGCGAAAACCGAGATATTAATGCTTTGCGTCGTTACCTTGACTCAGTGCGCCATCGTCTTGATGTTGATAGCCTAGATGTGTTTTTTGTGGAATATGTCTTTCCTGGTGATGATAGCAAACAAATTCAGGCATTATTGGCAGAATTGCGATCGCAGCAAGAAAAAGGGACAATCCGCTATGTAGGAGTCACTACCCATAATCGACCAATTGCTGTAGAACTAATTCAGCAGCAGCAGTGTGACATCTTAATGCATCGTTACAACATGGCGCACCGCAAAGCTGAAACCGATGTTTTACCAACTGCTCAACAAGCTAATATTCCCGTAGTCGCTTTTACTTGTACGCGCTGGGGTTCCCTACTTAGCAAGCATCCTACATCGGAAATGGAACCACCCACCGCCGCAGATTGTTATCGTTACGCGCTCAATCATCCTGCTGTAACAGTAGCGCTTACCGCACCCAAAACTCCCCAGGAATTGCAAGCAAATCTCAGTGTTTTAAATGCTCCCCCTCTTTCCCCTAAAGAAGTCGCACGTTGGCGGGAATATGGCGATTTAATTTATGGTACAGGGCAAGATGCTTTTGATACCCAATGGGTTTAATTGCGGAAAGCTGTATTTAGTTTATGTAGTAATAAATCATACCAGTTGCAGAATGCGATCGCTATGAGAACTAATCGTCCTTGGATGTTTGTATTTTGGGTTTATTTGACGATTTTAATGTCCATTTCCTTATCAGCTTATTTAAAAATCATTCCTACTGAAATTGCCAAATTTCCTCATTACGATACGATTTTGCATTTCCTATTATTAGGTATCGCCGCATTTGTCAGCCATTTAGCCTTTAACAAAGCTAAATTTACAATTGGGAATATTGCTCTACCAATTGCGCCGATGATTGTTATATTGTTTTGTTTAATTGACGAAATCATTCAACATTTCGTCCCCTATCGTTTAGCCGATCCAGTTGATTTATTAGCTGACCTTTGCGGTATTGTATTATTTACTTGGTTAGCAGAAAAGAAAAAATTAACTAGGTCGGCGTAATTTAATATAACTGGTAAAGGCTATCATTAGTCATTAGTAAGGGATTAAAGTCTATTTACCTTTTGTAATATACAGGACTTACGCAAAAATTTTCCAGTTGATTGTTGACTGTCAACCGTTAACAGTCAACAACCCTACAGCTAATATTCCGAAATCCTCATTTAATTAATTCATAACTCATTCTCCGCGTACCTCCGCGCTTACCTTCGCGCCCCTTTGCGTTTAAAATTCCCCCCCCTCAATAAGCAGCTTTACCTAACATATTCAAAAATCGAAAGTTGTCCGCAACACTCCTACATATTGAGTATCATTATTACTATTATTCTCCGGGTTAAGAATTACCCAAAACCCAGGAGTCACAGAAATATTGTCATGAATTCGCCAACGATAAAAAGCTTCAATATGGTAAGAATTATCGCTTTCCTCACGAACATCACTATGAGAAACACGTGGCGGTAAACCAAAAAGAATACCTGGTAAATTACCCCTACCGCCAACATCAGGAAATGTCATTCCAATCGCGCCAAACCAAGCATTAGCACTATCACCATTATTTACAAATAGCGAATCTGTGCTACCCCTACCATTAGAAATATCACTGAAACCAGAGTTCTTCGCAGTTGCCCAAATATACCCACCCCATGCATGTACTTGGAAATTGGGAGAAAAGCGATAATATCCTTGCGCACCAACAATACTGTTAGAGGTAGCAATGCTTTTACCAAAAGGCGAGATAGATAAAGCGCTACCTCTACTGCCTGTAATATCCACAGTACCAGCCGGACTATATCCATGAGAGTAAGCAACACCAATTGCGCCTTGTTGACCGTAGTAAACCAGATGCGCCAAAGCATTGTAACCACCATCAAATAAACCATTTTGAGGTGATGGATTATTGGGACTGTTAGCTAAATAACCGAGAGTTAACACCAAGTCACTGCTAATCTTCCAGTTAACTGCTGCACCTCCCCCACCTCGTTCAAACAGCAGACTATTCTTACCAAATAGTGAGGGAATACCATTACCATCATCAGCAACTGTCGCCGGAGTGACGTTGTCTGTGATGTCGTTGTAGCCAATACCCACCGGGCCGATAACAAAGGACAGAGACTCGCTAACAGGAAAGTAGTAACGGATGTGGGGTACAAACAATGTATTGTTACTATCATTATCAAAGTTTAAGCGTGTCATCCCCGTACCGCTAGCAGCAGCAATTTGGCTGACACCATTAGAATTGGCAAAGTTGCCAAACTCTAGTCGGACTCGCAATAAATCTTTACCTGTAAAACTACTTTCTAACTGCAAACGACCACGAGTAGCAAAGAAGGGGTTAGATTCATCGCGCGTACCCCCGACTTTATTACCAAAGGTATCACTAATGGCGGTAATAATTTGGGCATTTAGCTTGGTAGTCGTGGAAAATTGTTGCTGTTCTAATGTTGATGTTCGCGCTTCTATACTATCGACTCGTCCGCGTAGAGTTGTTAGTTCTGCTGCAAAGTCTTGTTGTAGTTTTTGCAACACGGCTAAATCCTGTTTCTGGACTAAATCGCTGGTAGCTGTGGCGATTAATTCATTAATTCTATCCAAGCAAGCATTTAAACCTGCGGCAAATTCATAACGAGTTAAAGCGCGATTTCCGCGATAAGTAGAATTGGGATAACCTGCAATACAACCATAGCGTTCAACTAATGATTGCAATGCAGCAAAAGCCCAATCGGTTGGTTGCACATCTGAGAATTGAGAAACTGATGTGACTTGTTCTTGTAATGTATTAAATTCAGCATCTGTTGTATCTGCTGCCCAGACTGCTGGAGATGCTAAAAATAAAAGTAGAAAACTGCACCAAGAATGTTTCAGCATTGGATTTATGATGGTATTTGATATGAGAAAAAACTGGGTTTTTCTTGATTGTCTAAGCTCAAGAGATTGCGATTAATATCTGCGGCGTTGTATGAAATGGGATGAAGTAACGAACCGCAAAGACGCGAAGTACGCAAAGAAGAGGTTTCTTCAGAGGGAAAAAGAAAACCTCACCTTGCAAATATGCAAAGAGTAAACTTGTATTGATGATGTGTTTATTTGATTATTGCTGGCAAATACTTAAAAAAAGTTAGTATGTATAGCGTTTGTGACACTTTGTTATTGCAGGCTAAAAAAAATCTGCGTACCTTTGCGTTAACCTTAGCGTACCTTTGCGTTTAAAAAAACTAATTTTCTACACCTTCATATTAAATCGCCATAATTCCTAAAATCTTGAGATAAACACAGAAGGGAAAAATAGCTAAACAGATAACTATTCATCCCTTCAATTTGTTTTATCGTCGAGAACGTCTGCGCAATCTATCAATCATAACTGCGGCAATAATTACCAAACCTTTGACAACTAATTGCCAAAAGTAAGACATGTTCAACAGGGTTAAACCATTGTTGAGTACAGCAATAATTAATGCACCGAGAAGTGTACCGCCAATGGTGCCAATACCGCCTGTGAAACTGGTTCCACCGAGAATTACAGCCGCGATCGCATCTAGTTCATAACCCTGTCCTAACATACCGGTGGCACTATACAGACGGCTGGCGCTCATAATTCCGGCTAAACCTGCGAGTAATCCACTCACGCCATAAACAAACAGCATGACGCGATTGACTTTGATACCTGTTAATCTGGCGGCTCTTTCGTTACCACCTACGGCGTAAATTTGTACACCTAATACTGTTTGTCTCAGTACAAACCAACTCACAGCCACAGTCAATAAAGCAATGATTACTAGCCAGGGAAGGGGGCCGACATAGCTGTTACCTATCCAAGCAAAGTTGATATTTCGGTTAATTACTGTTGTACCATTAGCAACTAAGAATGCTGCACCACGCAGGGCAGTTAAAGAACCTAAGGTGACAATAAACGGCGGTACATCTAAAAAGGTAATTAACGCACCGTTGAGCAAACCTAACAGCAATCCAGTGACTAAAGCCGCAGGCACAGCTAGCCAACCTAAAGCCGGGAGTAGAGATACTAATACCGCAACTACCGCAGAAACAGCCAAGATTGAGCCAACGGAAAGGTCAATACCTCCGGTGAGAATTACAAAGGTCATCCCCGTAGCCAGGACAATATTAATTGAAGCCTGACGCAAAATGTTGACGGCGTTACCTGCTGTCATAAAATTAGGACTCAGCAGCGCAAATAAAATGCAGATAATTACCAAAATCGGTAAAATCCCGGCAACTTGCAGTAAATTGTTGATGGATTTGCGCTGGCGTTGGGAATTCTCGCTTGGTCTTCTGTTAACTGGTCTTAAGGTTTGACTCATGATGCTAGTACCTCCGATGCTCCTGTTGCATAATGCAT
This sequence comes from Calothrix sp. FACHB-168, assembly GCF_963889195.1. NCBI lineage: Bacteria > Bacillati > Cyanobacteriota > Cyanophyceae > Nostocales > Calotrichaceae > Calothrix > Calothrix sp. FACHB-168. The sequence goes on along the minus strand of NZ_CAWPNJ010000039.1, from coordinate 70,366 downwards.
AATTTTTTCTTGGCTAATTTCTTTACCGGGGCTGTTGTCTAGTTCGCCGACTAACTCCCCTTCGCGCATGACTAAAACGCGATCGCTCATTCCCACAATTTCTGGTAGTTCGCTGGAAACCATAAGAATTGCAACCCCTTGGGCGGCTAAATCGCTGATAATCCGGTAAATTTCGCTTTTAGCACCGATATCTACGCCTCTTGTGGGTTCATCTAGCATCAAGACTCTAGGATTAATCGCCAACCACCTTGCTAGCAGGAGTTTTTGCTGATTCCCCCCGGAAAGATCCACGGCGCGAATTTCTAAATTAGCTAGGCGGATATGAAAGTTTTCCACTGCATCCGCAGCAATCTTATTAACTGAAGCCCAATTCACAATGCCACTTCTAGCATCTTGCTTGAGTCTATTAAGGCCAATATTCTTGCGGGAACTCATTTCCAGAAATAAACCTTGGTCTTTGCGATCTTCTGGGACATAGCCAATACCCACAGCGATCGCATCACTGGGAGAATTAATTTCAACTTTTTTACCGTTGAGAAATACTTCACCGCTAACTTTGCGATCGGCTCCAAAAATTAATCGAGATACCTCTGTCCGTCCCGCACCCACTAACCCAGATAATCCGAGAATTTCCCCTGCACGCAGTTGAAAACTAGCGGGTTTAACTTTGCGCCCATCGCTAATATTTCTTACTTCCAGCACCACCGCACCGGGATTATTTTGGCGTTGATGTTCGTAAAAGTCCTGCATGGAACGACCAACCATCATCTGTACCAAGCGCTGGGGAGTAATTTCTTCCCTTGTCAAACTCCCAATATATTGACCATCCCGCAACACGCTAATCCGGTCAGCCAAGGCATAGATTTCTTCCATGCGGTGACTAATATAGATAATGGCAATACCATCGTTGCGCAGTTTGCGAATTACCTCAAACAACCGTTCAGTCTCTCTATCAGATAAAGCGGCTGTTGGTTCATCCATCACCAAAATCCGGCTGTTATCTTTTAGCGCCCTGGCAATTTCTACTTGCTGCTGTTCCGCGATCGCTAAAGTACCGACAATATCCGTAGGTGCAAAACTCGCCCCCAAGCTATCTAACACGCGCTGGGCTTCGAGTTCCATACCTTTACGGTCTAAAAATTGACCTTTTTGCAACTCGCTACCCATAAACATGTTTTCGGTAACAGTTAAATTGGGTGCAACGTTCAATTCCTGATAAATCAGATTAATTCCTGCTTTTCTGGCTGTACCCGGATCGGTAATTTTCACCGCTTGACCATTAATCCAAATCTCGCCATCATCAGCAATATAAGCCCCAGCCAGGATTTTCATCAAAGTGCTTTTACCCGCACCATTTTCACCCATTAAGGCGTGAACCTCACCCGGATAAATAGTCAAATTCACACCTTGCAAAGCCGGAACACCATGAAATCGTTTAGCAATCCCGCGCATTTCTAAGACAGGGCTAGCCGTCGCGGGCGGAGAAAAATCTCTTTCAATATTGGTTGTCATAAATAATGAGTCGTAAATACCGAGTTGCTTGCAAAATTCAAAATTATTTTTGACTTTTGACTTTTGACTTTTGATTTTTTTCCTACCACCCAGTCGATGTACTCACATTCTCTTTAGTAATCAACTTGGCGGGAATCAAAATGTTGGGTGATGCTGGTTTTTTGCCATTCAAGATGTCGTTACCTACTTGAACTGCTTTGACAGTCATCCCTCTGGGGTTTTGGGTAGCTGTGGCTGCATAGAGACTATCTTTAATAGCGATCGCTTCTAAGGCTTCGGGTGCGCCGTCAACTCCCACAATAAAAAAGTCTCTGCGTTTAGCTTGGTTAGCAGCTAAATCTACACCCACACCACTAGGATCGTTGATGGCAAAGACAGCATCAATTTTGGGGAAAGTTACTAGTAAATCGCTCATTACTCTCAATCCCCCATCGCGGCTACCTTCGGCGTTTTGGTCTTTAGAAAGTAGTTTAATATTGGGATATTTAGCTAATACTTTCAAGCAACCATCCACGCGCTGAATGACTGAAGTTACTGGCGGCCCGTTAACTATCACAACATTGCCTTTACCTTTGAGGCGATCGGCAATATATTGACAGCTAATTTCTCCAGCTTGCACGTTATTAGTAGTAACTGTAGCATCTACTTCTGCTTCTACAGGTGTATCTACTGCAATCACTATTGTCCCTGCTTTTCTGGCTTGCTCCACCGCCGGTCTGATACCTTTACTATCAGCAGCATTGAGGACAATCAAGTCAGTATCCGCCGCCACAAAATTTTCAATTTGGTTAAATTGCTGATTTAAGTCATAGCCGCTAGAAACTACAGTGACTTTGACATCATTACCACCAATGTTTTTCGCTTCTTTCTCCGCACCTTTAGCCATGACTACGAAGAAAGGGTTGCTTAAATCGCCCAAGGTTACACCAACAGAGCGTAATTTGCGATCGCTCTTATTAGTCTGCGTACTTGTATCAGTAACGTTTTTTGTATTAGTTGTATCTGTGTTAGTGGCTGTATCACTATTAGGAGACACGTTTGTGCAGCTAACCAGCGTACCGCTAACAATACTTAATAAAGTAGCTGCCACACCTGAAGTCAAAGGAATTTTTTTCACATTCATCTAATCCTATAACGCATTTAAATTCAACAAAAATCAGCAGAATATAAATCACGCTTGCTATGAATTAGAAACGCCTTTTATCTCATAAGGGTTTCGAGATTTGTCCCCAATATTTAGGGTATACCCAGGAAAATAGAAGGTTTTCTAGATGTCTTTCACATTAGACGTAAATTTTAAAAGTCATCACCATCGAAAGGCTTAAACTAGGGCTTGGTTATTTTAATTTTTGTTAAACATCTTGTTGGTTAGACTTCATGCACAGGTGTGCATAACTGCTAATTTTTATTCTTGCACACCTGTGCATAAAAACCATGTTAAGTTTAATTACGTCACCTCCAACAATCTGTAAATATGAGTAAGCGAAAAATTTCCATTGAAGATATTGCGCGTCAAGCAGGCGTTTCGCACTCTACAGTTTCCCGCGCTTTACGAGACAGTCCTTTAATTAGCGCCAAGGTGCGGGAGGAAATTAAAAAACTAGCGCAGGAAATGAATTATGTTCCAAATGCGATCGCTCAAAGTTTACAGAATCAACGCACTTATACAGTTGGAGTAGTTGTCACTTCTATCGCCGATCCTTTTTTTGGCGAATTGGTAGAAGGAATTGAACAGGTTGCGAAGCAAGCCGGTTTAAATCTCTTATTAAGTGCTTCACATGGAGATTTTGAGCAAGAAATCGCTGCAATTGAGAATTTTCACTATCGCCGAGTAGACGGAATTTTAATCGCCGATTCCCGCATTAGTAAACACTACACCCAGCAGTTAACCCCATTTACCGTACCAACGGTTTTAATTAACATCGACACAGAAGACAAAGACGACATATTTCACTCAGTCGCGATCGACGATCGCTTAGGTGGTAGTTTAGCCGTAGAACATTTAATCAAACTCGGACACAGTGCAATTGGCTATCTAGGTGTAGGCGATGGTAGCAAAGCCGAACAGCAGCGCCTTGAAGGATATCAAATGGCGCTAACTCAAGCAGGTTTACCACAAAATCCTGATTGGGTAGCAATTTTTCATCGAGTTCAGGAAACAATTAACGATATTGATATCGGTAAAAAAATGCTATCTCAACTAGTTGCAGCTGGAGTCACGGGCATTTTTTGCTACAACGATATGGTCGCAGTTGGCGCTCTCTTAGCTTGTAAAGAATTAGGTATTTCCGTACCACAAGATTTAAGCCTAGTGGGATTTGATAACATTGCTCTCGGTAGTTACATTACGCCACCACTCACCACAGTTAGCCAACGCATGTCAGAAATGGGTGAGGTAGCAATGACGATGTTATTAGATTTATTTCAAGGTAAAACAGTAGAAAATCAAATTTTATCTCCCTTTTTAGTCAAAAGGGCTAGTAGTACAACATTCAGTAGACAGAAACATTCAAGGATTTCTGTATAAAATTCATCCCGCTTGTGTTTTACTTTACTTCGCCCCTCGCAACTGGCTGCTGACTTCTTTCGGGAATTAACCCAGCTTGCTCAATCGCCTGTTGTCCCTGAGCGGTTGCTAAAAGTCTCAAATAAGCTTCGCCAACTTGTTGTTCTTTACCCTGGTTCTGCTTAATTACCACAAATAATTTAGAAGTTATGGGATACTTACCATTGGCGATCGCTTCTGTATTCAGCTGATTGCGTTTTTGCGGACAATCATTTGCGGGTACAAAAGGTTCGCGGTAGGGGGGAATTAACTCTGCGCTAGTTAAGCCTAAAGGTAGAGGTTTAACTGAACATTGATGTACTACACCCCTAGCTGAAGCGTAATATACTCCCCCAGGGGTTTGCTGTAATCGTCGTAATGCTTCTGTGGTGGAGTAAACATACTGTACGTTAGCACCAAGAGACTGCCGATCTAACACCTGCTTACCAGAAGTTAAAACCACATCGGCATTTTCGGGAAATTGCGACAAAGGAGTAATCGGAAGATCCTCACCGCCTACCTGCTTCCAGTTAGTAATTTTTCCCGTATAAATTTGTTGCAATTGCTCGACAGTCAAGCCAGCAACTTTCAACGCCGGGTTAACTACTACCGCTACTCCATCAATTCCCACTTGACGTTCTTCTAGGACAAAACCTCGCTGCTGGGCTAAATTTTTTTCTTCAGCAGTCAGGGGACGAGAAGATTGGGTAAAATCTAATTTTCCCTCAAGTAGCATCCGAATACCAGACCCAGAACCAGGACTAGCATTTTCAGGATTAACGTAACGCAACTGTAGCTCCGGACGAAACACCTGGATTTGCGAATCTACTAATTGTCTGATGGGTGCCCAGGCGGTGCTACCACCGTAGTTAAATGAACCAATGGGAATATTTTTGACTGTATTAAAGTTAGAAGTAGCAACAGCAGAACTATTGACTGTACCGCGATTTTTAGCAGCCAAAGCACCATTATCAACTTGTAGGCGTGGTCTCAACCATAACCAAAGTCCACCAATGATTGCAACTGTCACCAATTCGCCAATAATTAGACCTCTAATCATTTGCACAGCGTCTTGACTCAGGGGAACACGCTTACTGCTATCATTAGTCATCTTTAGTATCTTCCTGTAATATGAGTGAGTGTTCAGTAAGATAGAATCAATAAACAGGTTAATCTTTGAGGCAAATGCTTATTTAATTAATTCTCTAATTTTTTAGTAGATACTAAATGTAATCTTCATCAAGATTAGATAAGACTTGCGCTCAATTACGGTTAGCTTCTTGAAGAAAACTTTATATTCATGACTATATATAAATTGTTTAAGTAATCTTACTTAATTGCAGCCTTTACAAAAACCGTAACATGTTCAGCAGCAAGTTACTAGGCGATCGCTATCAGGTTGTGGAAGTTTTGAGCCAAGGAGCGTTTTGTCAAACCTACAAGGCTCAAGACACCTACTTTCCCAGTTATCCTTACCGCGTTGTTAAACATTTTTTACCTAGTAGTAAATATTCAATTCCCTTAGAAATACGCAGACGGTTATTTACTAGAGAAGTAGAAGCACTGAAAAAACTCAGTAACTATGACCTAGTACCTAATCTTTTAAGTAGTTTTGAAGAAAATCTTGAGTTCTATTTAGTACAAGAATTTATTGAAGGACATCCTCTGAGTGCAGAACTAGCGCCGGGAAAATGCTGGACAGAAACTCAGGTTTTTCAACTCTTGTATGAGATTTTAACTATCCTGAATTTTGTCCACAGTCACGGGCTAATTCATCGAGATGTGAAACCCCACAATATTATTAGACGCCAGCAAGATAATCGCTTAGTTTTAATAGATTTTGGTGCTGTTAAGCCAATTTGGAATCACTTAATTAGAGGTCAAGATCAAACAGCAATTATTACACCTATTGAACAATATACTACTATTGCGATCGGTACCCCTGGCTATATGCCCAATGAGCAACAGCGAGGTAAACCAAGGCTCAATAGCGATATTTATGCTTTGGGTATGATTGGTATTCAAGCGCTAACGGGGATACATCCAACACAATTATCAGAAGATTCCCATACAGGTGAAATTATTTGGCAACAATCAGCACAAGTAAGTCATGGATTAGCCGCAGTACTAAATAAAATGGTGCGCTATCACTTTCAAGATAGATATAAATCGGCAAAAGAAGCATTAAATGCATTACTAGCCCTAAATAATTTTCATAACCTTCAGCAAGATTCGGGTAACATTAAATTTCAAGAATCAAAACCTTTAGCTGAAAATGAAGCTAACCAATTTTTTCAGGTTCAGGAATTAGCATCCTTAGCCAAAGAATCCAAGAATATTACACTAGCAGACACTCTATTACCATCTACCAAAATTTCCGAGCAAAGTGAAGACTCTCAAGATGCTTCATTATTGCCAAATCATTATATTAGCCAAACGAACAATAGTACTATTGCGGCTCCACAAAAGCCTGCTTTGCTAATTGGGTTAGCAGTAGGCGTATTTTCTGGTTTAGTGTTAATGATTGTTAGCTACTGGTCTGTACAAATAGTAGCTCCTACTCCACAAATTCAAGATTTACGCTTACAAATGCCACAAGAATCGCCTTAAAACCTGATTATAATTGTCTTTGTTGAGTTGTTGGTGGTTGCGGATTAGGTTGCACGCTATCTCTATGAATTAAGAACGCTACAATCCCCACAACAACAAAGTTAGTAATGAGCAACCCAAGAGCAGTCCATATCCAAATTTTGGTTTTTGAGTGATTTGCTAATTCGGTTGGGTAGGGTTCGCGATTCATGGTTTGCCTCCACAACAACCCAATAGATAATAATTTATTGTATCTCTACAGGTAACACAGCATAAATAAAAACAAAGTACGCTAAAACGCAGAAAGCTCTTAACTTAATTAAGAGCCTTTGCAACGTTTTGTTAATTTTCCTTTGGTTTATGGCGATGAAACCTAATTCCTAAAAATATGTCGTAAACAAACTCAAAAAAATCTTTCTTTTGTAATAATCCTGAAGTTTGATAACAGCCTTTTTCATCTAACAGAGGTTTCATCAAATGGTAGGTAGGCTGATAGTTATACCAGGGGATAGAAGGCCATAAATGATGAATTAGGTGATAATTCTGTCCCAAAATCAGGATATTGAGAATGGGGTTAGGATAGACGCGAGCATTTTTCCAGCGATCGCGCTCGACAAAGGGACGATGGGGCAGATAATCAAAGAATAATCCCAATGCTATGCCCACAATAAATGCTGGGATAAACCAAAAATTGAGAACATAGCCTAAAAAGTGATACTGAACGGAAATATAAACAATTGTAACGACTATTAAACGGCTGATAAACCATTCTAGTAGTTCGTAGTTACGCCACAGTCGCCTCTGAAAGAAAAATACTTCATGGTACAAAAACCTGACTGCAATCAGCCACAACGGCCCGCCTGTTGAGACATAATGATCTGGATCGTCTTTGGGATGATTTACGTGAGCGTGATGCTGCAAATGAACTCGCGTAAATACCGGAAAAGCAAAAGCCAGGATCAGCGCACTACCATGCCCTAACATCGCGTTGATAATTTTATTGCGATGGGCTGCTTGATGACAAGCATCGTGAATTACTGTCCCCGAACAATGCAAAGCTAAGGTATTAATACTAAAGCATAGCCAGTGCGGCCATTGCCACAGCCAGTAACCAAAGTTAGATAAAACTAGCATGGTGACTGCGGTAAAAAATAGCAGCATTGTTGGGTTAAAATCACCTGGAGGCGCTAAAAATTCCTTAGGCGGGATTGTCAGTGGCTTCTTTGCCTCCGACGTGAGCATTATGAACTCCTTACTCTCTCAAATATTACGAATATACGATAAATATTAGTAAATAATAAACTTTTATAAATTTTTGTATCGCAAATTGTCCTAACCACATTGCCAATGGTGTAAATAAATCAGGCTATGATTGCCAACTAGACTTGAGTATTTGTGAGAAGTTGGAGTTGAAAAATACCTGAGAATGGCAAAGTCAGGCGATCGCCTCAGGCATTGATCGAACCAACTATAGTGTACGATAACAAGTCTATCCCACTGCTTTGTAGCCCTAATACAGCTTGGCATGACAGCGATTACAGGGGAAAGTCACTAGTCCCTAGCCCCTAGCCCCTAGTTTTATACCCTGCTGTACTAGCCTTTATTCCCCTTGTGTGCTGCTGTCATCTTATTGATATAGCAGTGACGGAAATAAAACTGCCCCTTAATTTACGATGGTTTCCTAGATAGATCCTAGAATCAGCCCCTATGCAATTAAGAGATTCTCTACGCCGCACCAAAATTGTTGCTACTATTGGGCCTGCCACTAGCAGTCCAGAAATGCTCAAAGCGATTATTGAAGCGGGTGCAACCACACTCAGGTTAAACTTCTCCCACGGAAGTCATGACGACCATCAACGCAGTATCCGCTTAATTCGGCAAACCGCTTTTGAACTAAATCAGCCAGTGGCAATTCTCCAAGATTTGCAAGGGCCAAAAATTCGCTTGGGGCGGTTTGAAAATGGGTCTATAGTTTTAGCAAAAGGCGATCGCTTTACCTTGACTAATCGCCCAATTATCGGTACACAAGAAATTAGCTGTGTAACCTATGATTATCTAGCCGACGAAGTCCCCGTAGGTGCCAAAATTCTCCTCGACGATGGACGAGTAGAAATGGTAGTCGAGGAAATTAACCGCGATAAAGGCGATTTGCATTGTCGCGTTACCGTAGCTGGTAAACTTTCTAACAACAAAGGCGTTAACTTCCCCGGAGTTTACCTTTCCATCAAAGCCATGACCGACAAAGACCGCGAGGATCTAATGTTTGGTCTCGATCAGGGTGTAGATTGGGTAGCGCTGTCCTTTGTGCGCAATCCCCAAGACATCATGGAAATTAAAGAATTGATTTCCAGCACCGGCAAGAATGTACCAGTAGTTGCCAAAATCGAAAAACACGAAGCCATTGAGCAAATGGAAGCCGTTTTAGCTTTGTGTGATGGCGTCATGGTAGCTAGAGGCGATTTAGGGGTGGAACTGCCAGCCGAAGATGTACCAGTACTGCAAAAGCGGCTAATTGCTACAGCCAATCGTTTAGGGATTCCCATCATCACCGCCACGCAAATGCTAGATAGCATGGTGAGTAATCCCCGTCCCACTCGCGCCGAAGTATCCGATGTAGCAAACGCGATTTTGGATGGTACAGATGCAGTCATGCTTTCCAATGAAACTGCCGTAGGTAGTTACCCGGTGGAAGCAGTAGCAACTATGGCTAGGATTGCCGAGCGCATCGAACAGGAAGAACGACAAAACGCTAATCGTTTGTTGAGAGATACCAGACGTTCGATTCCCAACGCCATTAGCCAAGCTGTGGGACAAATTGCCGAACAGTTGGGTGCAGCAGCTATTATGACTTTAACCCAAACTGGTGCAACCGCTCGAAACGTATCTAAATTCCGTCCCCAGACACCTATTTTGGCAATTACACCCCATGTAAATGTGGCGCGACAGTTGCAAATGGTGTGGGGAGTCAAGCCGCTATTAGTTTTAGAATTACCTTCAGCTGGTCAAACTTTCCAAGCTGCAATTAACGTGGCTCAAGAAAATAAACTCTTAACAGAAGGCGATTTGGTGGTGATGACAGCTGGTACACTCCAAGGTGTTTCCGGCTCAACCGATTTAATTAAAGTGGAAGTAGTGACGGCGATTCTCGGTCAGGGAATTGGACTAGGACAAGGCTGTGTTAGCGGTCGTGCTAGAGTTGCTCATAAAGGTCTGGATGTGAGTAACTTTAATCCTGGAGATATTTTAGTTGCTTCTCGCACCACTGCCGATTTTGTCGAAGCAATTCGCAAAGCATCGGGAATTATTACAGAAGACGAAAGCCTTACCAGTCATGCAGCTATCATTGGCTTGCGTCTTGGCGTACCAGTAATTGTAGGCGTGAAAGAAGCAACAAAAGTCATTAGAGATGGAGCAATTTTAACTTTGGATATGCAACGGGGTTTAATTTACTCTGGTGCTGTGGGAACACCTTAACCCCTGTGGGGAAGTCAAAAGTCAAAAGTCAAAAGTCAAAAGTCAAAATTGTTTTTTTGATTTGGAATTTTTGATAAGTAGATCAATTTCTACTCTGATTGATTTTTAAGATTGAGTGATTCACAAATCTGGCGATGGAGAATTTGGTAGTTGACTGAAGCGAAATAGAAAACTCCATCTTCATCGTCTGATTTACTACATGAATATTCCTGCTAATGTAGAAATCCTCCTTGTCCTTTTTATTCAGATATCTCTCCAGAGTTTCGCCTCGGTAAACGGGTTAGTGAGAATCTGAGAATCTCTAGCACGCCTGAATCGATAAAAACTATCATGATTCTGAATATAATTTTTGTCCGGGAAGTCTTTCTGCATCAACAGTTTTTTTAAATCTTTCAAAAAATTCTTGTCGCTGTAATGATTCAGCATCAGACATATTTTTATGTTCTTCCATTTGTTTAGCTAATAATTCCATAGCACGTTGATTTTTCCGAATTTGTGCTTCTTTATCCCATCCTGATTGATGATTGCTAACTGTATTGTCTTGATCTAACATTTAGCAGATTTGGAAGATTTACAGATTAATTTTATCGCGCGATCGCTTGTCGCTTATCTTCAGTCTCATTGACAGCGAAGCCGCAGCAGCTTACAAATAGCGAGATAAGACTTCAGCAGTAGCAAGTCCTGTTTTTTCCCAGCTAAATTCCTTGGCTCTGGCGATTCCTTGAACCGAAAGACGCGATCGCAATCCTGAATCATTAGCGACAGCCTGCATAGCTGCGGTAATTTCCCCTGTATCATAGGGATTGATCAGAATCGCTGCATCGCCAGCTACTTCTGGAAGGGAGGAAATATTAGAAGTAATCACAGGAGTACCGCAAGCCATTGCTTCTAAGACAGGTAAACCGAAACCTTCCCAAAGACTAGGAAAAACGAGAGCGATCGCACTATTGATAATTTTTGCTAATTCACTGTATGCAACATAGTCCAAAAATTTCACCTGATTAGCAATACCCAATTCCTCAACTTGCGCTTGTAAAGTTGGAGTATAACGCTTATCTGATGGGCCGGCTAACCAAAGTTCGTAATTATTATTATTAGGTAAATTGGCAAATGCTGTAATTAAACGCGCCGGATTTTTGTGAGGATTATGTCTTCCTAAATGAAGAAAATAGTTTTGCTTCGGTAAATTTAAATCAAAAAAATTATTGCTGTCATACGCCAAAGCAATCGGCGTAATTTTATCTTCAGGAATACCTAAAAAACTAATCAAATCTTGAGCAGTAGTTATTGAATTACATATTATATGCTCCGATTGTTCGCTAACAGCAGCAATATAATAATTGCAATAAATCCTTTGACTTAACGAAAAGTATTGTGGGAACCTTAAAGGAATTAAATCATGAGCCGTAATAATATAAGAACAGTTAGAAAATAACGGAGCTTCAGGAATAGGAGAAAATAAAAGTGTAGATTTAAGTCTTTGATAAACCTTTGGTAAATAAAATTGTGTCCAAAGCAAGCGCTTTAAATGACCTTTTGTACCAAACTCAGTAGTAATTTTACTAGGAGATTTATAGCATTTTACCTCTGCAATCTCTATTGGACTTAATACATTTATCTCTAAATTTTTTAATGCTGGTAATAAATTAAGACTGTAGCTTAACCAACCAGTTGGTTGTGTTGGCGCAAACGATAAATTAGCTAATATAGACATAAAAAATTAAAAACAAGCTTTACTGAGTTCCTAAATTTGTAATATTAGGTTTTTTGAATTGAAATAACAACATAATAATTTTCAAACAATTAGGATTAGCTGTAGCGATAAACTCTCCCGAAAATTTTGCAAAAAGATATAATCGCAAGAATATTTGTTCCCAAATAGGGCGATGTTTCTGATAATAGTAAAGTTGGCTGCGTCTGTATTCAATAGACATAGCATTTGCAGACTTCTGCACTGAGTAACCTTTAAGATGAATTAAAGATACATGAGGCGTGTAGATTATTTTATATCCTTGATTTTGCGCTCTTTGGCATAAATCTGATTCTTCAAAATACATAAAGAAGTTTTCATCAAATCCACCTAAAGCATTAAATAGACTAGCACGAATAAAAAAAGCAGCACCCACCACAATATCTACTTCTTGGATTTCTTGAAATTTCTCCTCAAGTAATTTTAGATATGCAGTATTTTGCGCAGCTTGATGCAGTCTACGCGCTTGATATTCCCCCTTAATTCCTATTGCTGGTGAAACAGAAATTTGCAAACTTCCATCAGGATTTAGTAATTTTGTCCCAATAATTCCTAGTTTTGAATTTGCATACATCAACTCAATTAAATGTGGTATGATATCACTTTTAAGAATAGTATCAGTATTTAATAAAAACAGAAATTCTCCAGTTGCTACTTTAGCACCAGCGTTATTACCTGCGCCAAAACCACGGTTTTCTGATTGTCTAATTAAACGGATATGAGGATATTTATCAGCAACTAATTCTGGGCTACCATCACTAGAATTATTATCTACAATAATAATTTCGTAAGGTGTTTGAATAAATTCTTCTATAGAGTTTAAGCAATCTGGTAAAATATCTATACCATTATAATTAACTAAAATAATAGATACATAATTACTCAGCATTATAAATATCGCATATATTGTAGATAACTATTGAACTCAATTTAATTTATTCATAATATCTCCTGTAATTATAAACAATTAATTTTTTTTGAAATATTTTTTAGTCAGAAAACTTACATCTTTAAATGTTAAATTTTTCATTTGTAAACAAGGTTTTTCTATAAACATATAACTGAGAACGGCTAAAATCATAGTTACTAGCATAGAGAGACTTAAATATAATATAAAGCCATTTTTATGAACTCCAAAAAATGCTAGCATTTGTTGTACTGGAAATGCATATATGTACAAACCATAGGAAAAATCACCATATCGATCAAAATTAATAAAAGGTGTTTTGAAGGCTAGCCAAAACAAAATATAAGGAAGAGCCAAAGGCGCAACTAAATTATAAAATCCGTGATTCAGTCCCATCATTATTAATATGATAGAGAAGATAAATAATTGCTTATTTAAGACAATTTTTTCACGATACAGAAAAAATATGCAACCGACAAAAAAATATATAGAAAGTTTTAAAATATATATATCTGAAAAATACGGCAATACTTTACTAGCTGTACCGGGAATTACCAAATTAAGATTATAGGTTAACCATAAAAATATAAATATATAAAAAACTATTTTCTTATAAAAAGTAAAAACACCCAAAAATCCTAGTATGGCAACCATTAAATAGCATCTAAATTCATAAATTAATGTCCATAGTGAACCATTAAAAGCGCGTGGATAGGGAATATTATTTACTAAAAGGTTTGCTATACCATATTGACCTATCTCTAGAAAAAAATTTGCTTTTATATAGTTTAAAGGATTTTCAACTGATGCATGAAAATACCCATTTAAGTTACCATTTTCGGATAAATATATAATTGGAGCAAAAATAAATACAGTCACTATTAAGCAAGTCCAGAATCCAGGAAAGATTCGTAATATTCTGTTCCATAAAAAACGCCAGACGGATGAACTATTGATATAGCTGCGGTTAATTAAAAAACCGCTTAAAATAAAGAAACTAGTTACTGCTAAACCGCCATAGGTTTCTTGGCTATTACCAAATAACCCCTCAGACCCAAAACCACCCAAAGTATAGGAATGAGAAAAAACAACTAAAGCTGCTAAAACGAAGCGCATAACAGTAAAGTTATTTCTCTTTGGGTTGAAAGCATCATTTAAATAAACAGCATTAACTTTATATTTATCCAAAATTAACCTCTAACTAACAATACTAATTTTTTTGAAGCCAGATGCTTCCTCCCAAATTTTTCATACACAAAGGCATGTTATTCTGAAACCTATCTTGATAAAAATTTTCTAAGAATGTATTAAAAAATATTATTTTAAAAGCATTATTATATGATAAAAAAGCTCTCAATATATAATCTTCATTCCATGCCCTATTTTCATAAATCCATGTTTTTGGATACTCAAAAGGATAAAAAATATCATGAAAATGGATATAAACACCACTATTGATATATGGCAGGATTTTAAATAAAATATAGTTGACATCACTATTTACTTTAGAAACATGGGTCGAGTCAATAAATAGAATATCTCCGGCTGACAACTCGGAAAATTTTTCTAATCTTACATCTTGTAGCTGACTGGCAATAATTTCTATTTTGTCTATATCGCTATCTTTAATCAAAGATAAAAGAAGTTCTGGATAAGGTTCAATAAAAGTACAGGATATTTCATTCTGAAAATATAACTCATTGACATCTAAAGTAACACAAGACGAATAACCAGAGCCTACTTCAATTATTTTTTTAGGTTGAGCATATCTAATCATGCAATACAAACAAATTGCATCAGAGTAAGAATATGCAGGATTTTCAAAAAAGTATCGTAAACCTTCTTGTTTATTTTCTGCGAATGGTAGTTGCTGATAATACTGTTGGAACTTATCAAATAAAGCTAATTGTTCAGCTTCATTAAGATCAATACCTGGTAATTCTCTGTTAAGTTCATCAAAAATTTCCTGTTCTTTTAACTTAATTTCTTCTATTGATGGAATAGGAGAATAATAATGACCAGGCGGTACCCATAAGTTGAGTTCCAATTGATTTTTCTTTAATTGCTCTATTTCATTATTCAATCTTTCGATTTCTAATAAATTGTGATTAATTCCAGGCAATTTTTTCCAAATATTTTTGAATATTTTTTTCATAATTTAATAAACTTTGATTCTCAAAAAGCTTATTTATATAGTGAAAATCTGGTTAGAAGCAAAATTATTTATTTCGATTTAATTCTAAATTTCTCCGGCGTTTTATATTACTGTAGTAATAATAGAGAATTTTAATTAAATTTATTTTGAATAGAATAGACTTTAATCTATCTTTCCATGAAGATGGCACTTGAGCATTAAGAATCATGCGGTCATAGCTTGCTAAATCTCGATACAATTCCATAAATTCTGGAATGCTAAGAGTGACTATTAAGGATTTCTGCTTTTCTACGGCGATTGCATAATAAGAATCTAAAGTTTGTTTCCGTGTTAACCATTCATCAATGGTATCAGGAACTCGATACAAAGACGTTGTTTTACAAATTAACAAAAAATCATGATTTAAACAGTAGCGAGTCCATAAATTCCAATCTTCTAGATTCTCTAGAGATTCATCAAAACCTCCATAGTTATCGTACAATTTTCTATCAAATAAAATTGATTGTATGGGAATGTAATTATGATGCCACATTAAAGCTCTTGAAAATGGCTGCCGATAAATAGCGTTATATGAAGTTTCTAGATAATGCAAAGGTTCTTTAGAAATTACTTTTGTCGCCACTTCCCAAGATATTGAATATGTAGCTGCGACTTCTGGATGTGCTAACAATTCATTAACTAGTACTTCAATATGCTCTGCGAAAAATAAATCATCATCATCCAAAAATGCGATAAATTTACCAGTTGTATGAGCTAAACCAACATTTCCTGTATGACAACGCCCACGTTTTGGTTCGGCTTGATAAATGACTTTTAAATGACTAGTCTTGGCAACTTGCTCTATATAATCTTGAGCATTATTTGAGCCATCTTCTACAACTACCAACTCTATATTCGGGTAAGTTTGGTGCAAAACAGAAGTTACAGCTTCTTTTAGATAAGATAATCTTCCTTTATAAGTACGAATAATTACGCTGACTAAAGGAAGTGAATTATGGGGTTTATCGGTATAACGATAAAATGCGCCATCTCGAGTTAAACAATAGTCCCATTTATTAATTGGAAATAGCTTATTAGTTTGTTTACGGCTCAATAAAAAATATAGGGAGTTTTTTAGAATTTTTCCCATATTTTTAAGCAATCCTTGCCATTGATTGTCAATACAAGGTACTGCTAAAAATAATTTTAAATACATTAAAGGTATAACAGCTATTTGTCTTATAGAGCCATAACGTAGTCTGATATAGCTATTAGCTAATGTACTACCTAAAAACTGTAGACGTTTAACTTGATTAGGATATTCGTAAGTGTAATGCCAACATACAGATGCTGGACAATATTTAATCCGAAAACCATTATCTCTTAATCTGTAAGAAAGCTCTACATCTTCTCCATAAAGAAATATTTTTTCTTCGTATCCTTTAACATACTCAATAGCAGAACGTCGAAACAGAATACAAGCATGAGCAGACCAATAGGTTTCTAGAGTTACAGGATGATAATATTTAGGATGTTCAAAAGGTTTTTGACGGAATTCCCAAGAAGCAACATCTTCATCATCTGCAATTGCTGTATTTACAGCGTTAATTATGGCATCTTTTTCAAACTCTAAATCAACATTAGAAACTAAAAAATAAGGAGATGTACTTTGGGCTAAATTATAGTTATGTCCGCAACCAAATCCTAAATTAGGACGTTCAAATATTTTCAAACTATGAAAATAATCTGCGTATTTATCTAAAAATAATTTACATAAAGTGATTGTGCGATCGCTTGATTGATTATCTGTGATTAATATATTAATTAATTTAGTAGGATAACTCTGCTCTAAAAGACTTTTAAAAAAATTTTCAATCCATTGGGCAGAATTATAAGTAACAATAGAAATATCAAGCAAAGGTAAATTTGGAGGGGGTTGTAATGTATTCAAGCCTATCTCCTTATAATAAAATTATGCTTGTTTATCAGAACAAAATATACACTAACTATTCTCTTTATTCCAGCCAAAAACTTTTTTTAAAGTAAACCATGCTTTTCTCAATTTCCAAAATTTGCTGCTTTCCATACCGCTAATAGTGGATTGAGTTTGTATTAACTGAGACTGTGCTAACTCCAGCGCTGCTTGTGTAGACTCTAATTGAGATTGCAATCGCTTTGATTTATTAACTAACTGGGAATATTCTTCCTTTAAGAAAGCATATTTTTCTTCTATGGGCTGAGGATCTGCACGAATAATAAATTGTAAGGTATCAGCATCTTCATCACTTTCCATTTGTTTAATAATATCGCTACTAAATTCTTGCTTGTTCAGTTTAGGTAATAACATACTATCAGAGAAGATTGCCATCTTTGTACGTTCAATGGAATTAATCCAATAACCTGAAGAATCAAACATATCTTCCAATGTTTTTTTGGTGAAAAATCTGAGGTGAGTATTATCTAAAATGCCAAATTCCATGTATTCAAATTTACCTTGCAGCAAAGATAAGCGAATGGCTGCATGGGCAATATTTGGTATAGAAGCAATCACATAACCATCTTTTTTGAGAATTTGCTGAGTTTCTTTTAAAACTTTCCAAGGATTCCTGAGATGTTCTAATATATCTCCAAACACTGCTACATCAAACTTTTGGCTTGGTAAGATGTCCTTAACAGATACAAAATCGAGATCGGCTACTATAACTTGTTGACAGTAATTTGCAGCTACTTTTGCTGCATCTGCATTGATTTCAACTCCTGTGACTGTACAGCCTTTTTTTTGCAGTAAATGTGCTAGGTAACCTGTTGCACAACCAAAGTCTGCAACTTCCTTACCTTCTCCAACAAAGTCTAAGATTTTTTTTAAACTACTATTTTCATCCAGAGAATTCTCTGTAATCTCTTCAATATCCGGATAATTTTTTTCCCAGTTCTTGATATTTTGCATAATAAATCATATTGAGAATAAATGTCATTTATGACATTATTTAGCACCAACAAGTTTATACAGTAGCCAGTGTTTAATCTGATTTTTTAACAGATTTTTTGGAGATAACTTCGGTTTTTTAGCAACTAACACCGAATCTTGCCATCTATCGCTACCATCGGCATAATTAAGGCTTTCCCACTGTGTAGAAACATCTAAGACTTCTAGTTGAGCAAACCGAGCTAATGCTGAGAATCCATCTGGGTAAAATCGCCAACAATCTACAGGATATCTATGTTCATAGCCACCAGCAGGCGCAATGATGCAGCATAAACCATCTGCTTTTAAAACTCTAGCTATTTCTAGAGCAGTAATCCAAAAAAATTCGATGTGTTCAAAGGCTTGCCCGGAGATTAACACATCTATAGAATTACTTTTAATCTCTTGCCATTGATAGGGATTTTTCAATACTATATCAACGTTGTTTCCTCCTTGCATATCTGCACCATAATATTGCCATTGAGGTACATTAAAAATCGGTTTGTAAGAGCCATTAATATCTTGACTACCTATATCTAAAATTTTTAAATTTTCGCTTTCTCTATTGTTTAAATATTTATTTTTAAAATTTAACATTTTATCCAGTGAGCTTTGATGCATATATTCACCTTATATAAATTTATTTAATTGCCTAATTTGTCTAAAATATCTTCTATAATTTAGGATATTTTGATTGCTTCCGTCTCCATATTAATATCTATGAGTGCATGAATTTTTTTGCCTGTATTGGGAGGTAATATCTGAAATACCATTGCATTATCAATCCAGTCATACATTACTACTGAGTCATTTTCTGTAACTGCTACCGTGACGTTGTATGAGCCTGGTCTTAAGGGTAGAGGTAATTTAAATTTTACTACTAATTCATTTCCGATATCTATAGTGCCTAGATGAGTATTTTCTTCTAGGGTATTACTACCAATCAATTCATTACCATTTTTGTCACAAATAAAAAAACCAACGATGCAATTTTGCAGTTGAGTAAAAGCCTTAATTTTTACCATTAAGGTAACTTTATCATTAAAGCTAAAAATAGGGCTATCACCAGCATCTTGCCCTAAATTATCCAACATCTTGACTTGTTCAATCACGGCTTTACCGCTACCCCGGCGCTTTAATTGAGCTTTAGGTTGCTGACTTAATAATTCATCATCAATATTTAAATAATTTAAATCTTTAAGATTGAGTTTTTGATTTTCTGGCGTTGACTCGTTAATATGTGTATCTTTGACTGGTTTTTCTAAATTTAACTCTATATCAGTAATCAATTTTAGATAATCTATAATAACTGCATTGGGTAATCCTGAAGTATGGATTTTACCTTCATGAATCATGATGGCTGAATTACATAATGTTTTAATAGCTCCTGGATCGTGAGACACAAATAAAGTAGTCACACCAGAGTCCATTAAACTGCGCATTCGTCGCATACAACGATGTTGAAATACTACATCACCAACGGCTAATGCTTCGTCAACAATTAAAATTTCTGGCTCAACATTTACTGCTACTGCAAATGCTAAACGTACAAACATACCGCTAGAATAAGTTTTCACAGGTTGATCGATAAAATCACCAATATCAGCAAATCCAGCGATTTCATCAAATTTGGCTTCAATTTCTTTTTGACTTAATCCTAATAAACGTCCATTAAAAAATACATTTTGTCTACCTGTAAACTCTGGGTTAAACCCGCTACCAAGTTCTAGTAGTGCAGAAATGCGTCCTTTAACGTGAACTTCGCCAGTTGTTGGCGTAAGTGTACCAGCGATGATTTGCAGTAAGGTACTTTTTCCAGAGCCATTTCTACCAACAAGTCCTACAGTCTGTCCTTTGGGAATATCTAAATTGATATCACGCAATGCCCAAAATTCAATGGCTCGGCTCTTTCCTGGTATGAAAACTTCCTTGAGTCTATCTACAGGTTGAGCATAGCGCTGAAAGCGTTTTGAGACGTTTTTTAAGGAAATAGCTATTTCTTCTGTCATGCTTCTGCTATCAACTCTCAAAACTGGTACATACTGTTTTTCATCGTTCGGTACACTTAACTACAATAATCAATTCACCAGTATTTTACAATACATCGGCAAAGGCTGGACGCAAACGTTTGTATACTAAAAACCCACTGAGAAAAGTTACAGATGCAACTATTGAGGCTACGCCCCATTCGCCCCAATGTTTCACTTCTCCAACTAAAATTAAATCACGATAAACTTCTGCGATCGCAGCTATGGGATTTAACCACAGTACCCAACTCCGCCATTGTTCGGGAATCTGGGATGCTGGATATACTAAGGGTGTTGCATAAAACCAGATATTTAATATCACCCCTAAAGTCTGAGGAATATCTCGCAAAAATACTGTTAATCCTGCTGCTAAATAACCCAATCCAGCAGTTAACAATAATTGTGTTAACCAAACCAAGGGTAACAGCGCCAAAGTAGTATGTAAAGTGTGAGAATTTAAGGCAACAAAAAAAATTAACGCCATTAACCCAAAAGAACTTTCAATAAACGTAGATAAAATTGGGACTAAAGGTAATAAAGATAAGGGAAAAACTACTTTTTTAACTAAATTTGATTGGATGACTACTGAATTAGCAGATTGTAATAGTCCTCCTGTAAAAGCAATCCAAGGTAGTAAGCCGGCAAACAACCACAAGCCAAAAGTAAAGTTATTTTCTGGTAAAGTTTTTAGACTTAATTTAACTTTTAATACTATGGAAAATACGTATGTATAAATTAGTAATTGCGATAACTGATTGAGCAAAGGCCATAAATTGCCTAAGACAGAACCTTTATATCTCGCTTCTAAATCTCGTCTGACTAAAGTTCTCAATAAATCAAATTTTATCCAGAGTTTTTCATTTATTGGAAGAATCCGCCTCAGTTTTTTTGATTGACTGATAAATTCTCTAATTGTCTTTAGCAATTCTTGCTGCCTCGCTCGCTATCTACATATTCCATTGCTATTCATGAAGCTAATTAGCTATGAAAGTTCCTTTAGCGTTTTGAACACTATCAATAATACATTACTCAAAAATAGCCTCCTAAATTAACTGGGCAATTGTACTCTGAATAAACTATTAAAGCAACTTGATGATAATTACCTCTGTTAACTTTTGCGGAAAATCTGAGGAATTAACTTAAATTATCGGGGTCAATACCAAGCGATCGCAAATAATCTGCCAATTTTTCAGCCCGTTGGCGTTCCTGTTCAGCCCGTTGGCGTTCCTGTTCGGCTCGTTGGCGTTCCTGTTCGGCTTGTTCGGCTAAGGTTGGTAGCCAACCTTGAGAATTATACCAACGCAACCATAAACCTGTTGTCTGTTGGTAAGTGCCTTGCCATAATCCTAATCCTAATTCCAACTCTGCTAACCAAAAGCGGTTCTCTGGTAGAGGTACAGCTTCATAACGATTGCCAATCAGTTGAAAAATGCGGAGAATATTGTCGTAGCGGTCGTAAACTACATAGTAAGGTATTCGCAAAATGCGTTCATAAACTTCCCATTTAGTTGGTGGCTGATTAACTTCTCTAAGTGTTTTGCCTAAGTCTTCTTGTTCTGTACCTGGTGAGAGTAATTCAACTACTAAAAATGGTGCAATACCCTCTTGCCAAATGACGTAACTTAAGCGTAAGTCTTGCTGTTGGCTAGCACTAGCTACCCCTAATACCATGTACCAATCAGGTCTTTTGTACCATAAAGTATGGCGGGGGTCGTAGTAAAGATTTAAATCGCTAGCTAGTAAAATTTCTGTTGCTGAATAGTTGGTAGGCTGACAAGTCTCAGTGAGTAAATCAGCTTGAATACAATGAAATTCATCCGGCAATCCTGATTCCCCTATTACTTCACTGGGTAAATCATACATTGTCGGCATGGTTTCTTGAGGCGAACGTGGCGGATTTGGATCGTACATTGCTGCTAATTAATGATGGCAAAATAATTGCTAAGGGAGTTTTTATTATTTTAGTCATTAGTCATTGGTCATTGGTCATTGGTCATTTGTCCTCCTGATTCCCTTTCTATTGCTGTAAATTTATGACAGAAGAGGTACGGATTCAGTTAAACTGAGACTTGGTTTATTGCATTGTATCTAGGCATGGAAATCGGACAGAAGGTTAAGGTAGTTCGTTTGCGCGATCGCGTATCTCCCCCAATTGTGAAAAGATTAGGAGAAGTTGGCACAGTTTTAGGCTACAAAGTCACCGATGGTAGCGGTGTGGGTGTAGTAGTGCAATTTGACGATAATTCATCGACTTGGTTTTTTGAAGATGAATTGAGAGTCGTACAGTAGGCGGAAGTTAAGAAGATTTGCCGAGTGCTAAGTTGGAATTGACAACAATCGGCGGTAACTGGAAATCAAGTCATGACCTTTATATTGACATTTTTGGGCAAAAGCGGCATTGCTCGTACCAAAATTGCGATCGCATCTGCTAAATTATTGGCTAGCCAAGGTAAGCGCGTACTTTTAGCCGGACTTGCAGAACCAGCATTACCTATTTTGCTGGATACTACTCTCACATCCGACCCTCAAGAAATTGCTCCTAATTTGCAAGTAGTACAGTTTCAAGCATCTGTACTGCTACAACGCCAATGGGAAGAAGTCAAAAAGCTTGAGGCGCAATACCTCCGCACACCAATTATCAAAGATGTTTATGGTGAGGAATTGGTGGTATTGCCAGGGATGGATAATGCCCTTGCTCTGAATGCAATCCGTGAATATGATGCTTCTGGCAAATATGATGCGATCGTTTACGATGGTACAGGTGACGCTTCCAGCTTGCGGATGTTGGGATTACCAGAGTCTTTGAGCTGGTATGTACGCCGCTTTCGCCAATTATTTGTTAACTCCGATTTAGGTAAAACAATTGCCGAATCGCCCTTGATTCAACCGTTGATTAGCACTTTGTTCAATTTTAATTGGACAGCAGACAACTTCGCTCAACCGACTAATCAAGTCAATAATTTCCTAGAAAAGGGTAAAGCTGCTGTGGCTGACCCCCGGCGGGTTGCGGCTTTTTTGGTAACTACACCAGAACCGATTGAGGTAGCTAGCAGCCGCTATTTGTGGGGTAGCGCACAGCAAATTGGTATTACTGTTGGTGGTGTGATTGTTGTCTCTGCTGACGGTAACCATAATGTCACAGAGGAATTTAACCCCTTACCGATTAGTGTAGTACCTGATGCACCGGCTGGTGAATGGCGATCGCTCATCGATGCCCTACCAGACTTTGCACAAGAAGCACTAAAAGCACCAAAACCCATTGAAATCGATGTTCACAACCGTCAGGTACGCTTATTCCTGCCTGGATTTGATAAAAAGCAAGTCAAGCTAACCCAGTACGGGCCAGAAGTGACAGTAGAAGCCGGCGACCAACGGCGCAATATTGACCTCCCACCCTCATTAAGTGGTAAATCTATCACTGGAGCAAAGTTTCAAAATAGTTATTTGATCGTTTCGTTTTAACTTATAGATATCGGGGACTAGGGGCTAGGGACTAGGAATTTTAGATTTTAGATTTTGCGAAAAGTCGGAGCGCCGGCTTCCGGCGATCTGAACTTTTCAAGACGGATTTTAGATTTAAACCTAATCCAAAATCCAAAATCCAAAATTGAATTGCCCCATGCCCCATGCCCCATACCCTATGCCCAAATTTATCTTATGTCTGATTTAACTCCCATTACTCCCAATTCTCAGCAAGCGGAAGCTATAGATTCTGTTAATCCCAGCGAAGAAATTACAACCGTTGCCGATGATCGCAGTGCGAAAACTAGACAACTATTGGGGATGAAAGGCGCAGCACCGGGCGAAACTTCTATTTGGAAGATCCGATTGCAATTGATGAAGCCTATCACCTGGATTCCCTTAATTTGGGGTGTAGTTTGCGGTGCGGCTTCTTCTGGTAACTACACTTGGACGTTGGAAAATGTGCTGAAAGCTGCGGCTTGTATGTTGCTTTCTGGCCCTTTGCTAACAGGTTACACCCAAACCATCAATGATTTTTACGATCGCGAAATCGATGCGATTAATGAACCTTACCGTCCTATTCCCTCTGGCGCAATTTCTGTACCCCAGGTAATTACGCAGATTGTTGTATTATTATTATCTGGAATTGGTTTAGCCTACGTCCTAGATTTATGGGCTGGGCATGATTTTCCCAATGTCACTGTACTGGCTATCTTTGGTACATTTATTGCCTACATCTATTCAGCACCACCCTTGAAGTTAAAACAAAACGGCTGGCTAGGTAATTATGCTTTAGGTGCAAGCTATATTGCTTTACCTTGGTGGGCTGGTCATGCTTTATTTGGCGAACTGAATTGGAAAATTGTGGTGCTGACCTTAGTTTACAGCTTGGCTGGATTAGGGATTGCCATTGTTAATGACTTCAAGAGCGTAGAAGGCGATCGCCAATTAGGGTTAAAATCACTACCTGTAATGTTTGGTGTCACTACCGCAGCCTGGATATGTGTAGTGATGATTGATGTCTTTCAAGGATTAATTGCTGCCTATCTAGTTAGCATTCATGAAAATTTATATGCAGCAATTCTGGTACTGTTAATCTTGCCACAAATCACTTTTCAGGATATGTATTTCTTACGCGATCCTTTAAAGAACGATGTCAAATACCAAGCCAGCGCCCAACCTTTTCTAGTATTGGGAATGCTTGTGGCTGGTTTAGCTTTAGGTCATGCTGGTATTTAAGTTATACATCCTGAGCTAGACGTTAAGAGTTGGGGGTTAGGAGTTAAAATTACTTCTAACCCCTAATTTTTAATTAGGCCAATTTCAGGAATGTTTGCTGATCAGAGTTGACTGTCTAGGGGAAAGACAACCCCTAACTAATCAAGCTGTTGCCAGATTTTTTAAGTTGGCATTAATATGAGAAATTGCCATGCTCCAATTGATTTCTAATCTGATTCATGGAATTCAACCTTTTTTAATTCCTATTTGCTTTGTGACTGCTTGGGCTGTAATTATTCTCGGTGCTTTGAGTCTCTGGACTACTGCACGAGATAGCGTGAATCGAGCCAAGCAAATGCATCAAATACCTTGTACTAATTGCCAATTTTTTACTGCTGATTATCGCCTCAAATGCACAGTACATCCTTCTCGCGCCAATACAGAAGAGGCGATTGATTGTACCGATTATCATGCGAAAACCAATCCTATGTTTTATTGATGGTTGACGGTTGACGGTTGACTGTTGACTGATACCAAATTGCAACATTTAAAACCGCGCAAGCAAGGGCGGGGAAACCCCGCCCCTACGAAAATGTTAATTACGTATCACAATGTGGATTGGTATGACAACTGACAACTGACAACTGACAACTGACAACTGACAACTGACTATTAACCAATTTCTAACAAAACTTTGAGAACTCCTCGAATCTGAGCATGTGCAAAAGCTGCTAAACCTTCGCTGAGTTGGTAGCGAGCTTGAATTAATGGTTGTACGTCTACTTGTGCTGTGGCGAGTAATTGCAGTGCGGGTGCAAAGGGGCCGCAACGGGAACCAATCAGAGTGATTTCATCTACCACCAAAGACGAAGCATCTAAGCTGAGGTTCCCTGCATAGGTACTTTTCAATACTAATGTACCTCTAGGACGTAAGGCGCGACGAGCGATCGCAAATCCTTCGGGATTTCCTGTACATTCTACAGAAATATCGAAATATCTATCTTTAACAGCAGTAGCTAAACCTGTTTTAATTCCTCGCGCTTCTAGATTAGCAAGTTTATCTTGATGACGCCCTACTGCTAACAGTTCACAACCTGTAAGCGCTATTGTTTGCGCTACTAGTTGACCAAGTTTACCATCTCCTACTACCAATACTCTATGATTAGCGCCTAACTCTACCTGCTGCTGAATTTCTAAAGCTGCGGCTAAGGGTTCGGTAAATGTTGCTACTTCTGTAGGCACATTATCGGGTACAGCGTGTAGATTTGCGATCGGTAAACAGAGATATTCAGCAAAAGCTCCGTGACGATTGACAATACCTAATACAGTGCGATTTTCACAGTGAGTTGATTGTTGACTCAAGCAAAATCGACAATGTCCGCAAACAGCGTTAATTTCACCGACTACTCGCTGATTAAGTAAGTTTTCTGGCCCTTGTTCAACAACACCAACAAACTCATGTCCTAAAATACCACTGTAGGGATAGTAGCCTCTGAGCAATTCTAAATCAGTATTACAAATCCCCGCCCGCAAAACCCTGACAAGGGCTTCTCCTGGTGGTGGTTCGGGAGTGGGAATATTAGTACGTAATTGTAATTGGTTGTTTTCGAGCCAGAGTCCTTTCATCAAAAACCTCCGCGAAACCTCAACAGAATAAATTAAGTTGAGGCGCAAACATCATAATTTAGTATAAAATCACTCTCACTCTTTCTGCAGAATTGTCGTGTTGGTAATGTTGTAGGAATTAGGGTGAATTTTGCTTAACCAAGTTATTAGGTCATCTCCATGTACTGCAATCTCATTTCCTAAGGTTTTAATATAGAGAAGACCGTCGCTAATATTTAAATCTCGAATAGGATACCATGCATTTCTTGTACGGATGAGCAATTCTAAGGGAATTCCCAATTGTTGAGCATATTTACGATATTTCCACCAAGCACGCCACAAAAAAACCGATTTAGTACCGTGCATTTTATAACCATTAGGTACTTGGCAGTAACGATATTCATAGAAACTGCGACGATCCAATTCACCTGTAAGAATATAGCTATAGTCAGCTAGTACCTCATTTATAACTTCCCAGTAAGATGAACTGGCATTAATTAAGAATACTGATGGTGTATAAGTTAATTCGGCGGTTGCAATCACACCCTCTGTTTTGGCCATGAGTTGGGTGCTTTGATAGACTGTTTGCGCCGTTAAAAAAGGATTTGACAGTAAAACTTCTTGTTTTTGGATGGAGTTATAAACAAAGACTCGCATCAATTCTAAATTAGACAACATAGTTTTTTTTATACTCGGTGTCTCACCGCAATATTATGGGAGTGACAACACAGTATAAATTAGTTACAACTAATTGAATTAATTGGAAATATAATTAAACCCTTGTTGGTTAAGGGTTAGAAGGTATATTTGAGTACTTTAATTTTTTGGCTAGGAGATTACCTAAATTTTGACATTCGCCAAAAATGGTGTGAACACAGGCACTAATTCCGAACGACTAACTACCAACGTAGGAAAAGAGCGATCGCTATAATCTTCTCCAGTTATCAGGGGAAATGGCTCTGTTTTTAAAGATTTCCAAGTAGCGCCAGCCGCTTGCACAATTACCCAAGCGCCTGCTAAATCCCAAACTTTGGGTGTAGCTTCAATCCCTCCCAAAGTCGCACCAGTCGCCACAGTCAGGAAGTTATAGCTAGCTACACCCAACATGCGAATTTTACAGGGAAAGTCTGGTTGCATCGCTGCCGTACTGCGAGAACAAAGATTAAAAAAGTGATTATTGCTGGGAGCATCAGGACTAGAATGAATGGGGTGATGATTGAGAAACGCCCCTGTAGGCGTTGCTAACCCAGAATTACCTTGCCAAAAACCATGAAAAGTTTGATTCAGTGGTGGCGCGTAGACAAAACCGAAAATTGGTATTCCTCGATACAGCAGCCCCAAAGAAATCGACCAAATAGGAATGCCCCTTGTAAAGTTAGTTGTACCATCCAACGGGTCAATTACCCAACACCATTCTGTACCAGGAAAAACCCGATCTGCTTCTTCACTTAAAATCCCGTAGCCAGGAAAAGTAGAAGCGATCGCATCGCGCAGAGTTTGATCCGCCCATTTATCAGATTGTGTCACCAAAGTGCCATCAGCCTTTTGTGAAGCCTGCACCCGCCCAAAATCTTGCATTAATTGCTTACCCACCTTAGCGGTGGTAGTTTGGGCAAAATCGAGAATTGTCTGCCAAAAATCGTTCATGAATCAGGAGATAAGGGAAGGGAGACAAGGCGGACAATTGTAGAGACGCGATTCATCGCGTCTCTGCCCAATGCCCATTTAATCTAAATCGCTTTCCAAAACAGAAGCGATCGCTTGTTTGGTACTAGTTTGGAATTCTGCCACATTTACGCGATTAAGAAACCAAATTGATACCAACATACCTATAGCTTCTAAGACAAATACTAGTCCATAAGCTAACTCTAGACTAGGTAGTAGCTTGCGACCTGTATCTAATACAGCACCACCAATGACTACAGCCAAACCTCTAGAGATAGATTGTGCTAGTCCCCAAGCACCAATAAATGTACCTGCTGCTTCCGCCGCCGTCAAATCTAGCATTAAGCTAACTGCTGCTGTGGTTAAGAAACCTGTAGCTAAACCAAATAACACTAAACCAAATTTGAGAAAGGCGGGATTTGCCGAAAATCCTGAGAAACCTAAGAGTAGGGAAGCAAATGCCACTAAAATACAACCTAGTTTTGCAGTTCTACGCTTACCTAAGCGGGGCACAACGATAAAGCCAGTAATTCCGTAGGCAATCAGAATACCTGTGCCGTAAAAAACGTTCAGCTTAGTACTTTCCGCTAAAGGCATGTTAAAAACTTGCCCTGCAAAGGGTTCCACAATCGGATCTTGCATAAACAAGCTAATAGTCATCACAAATAAAAATGTGAAAAACAAGCCTGTTTGCGGGCTAGCTGTGAGGATTTCCCAGGCTTTACCCAAGCTAATGCTGTCTTCCCGATTCACTACTTGAGAACGTTTGGTATATAGAGAGTATTTTTTCTCGACACCTAATGTCGCCGCGATCGCAAATCCAAATACCAAAGCTGGCACAATCATAAATAATCTATTGACTGCTGCCTGCAAAATTTCTATGCTAGCTCCTGATGTGATTTGCCTGAGTAGACTAGAGCTAATAATTGCCCCCACAATAATCCCCACCATTAGCATCGACCAGACAACACCAACTACTTTAGAACGGTTGTCTTCTTCCGACACATCCACTAACAAAGCAGCGAAAGCCGTACCACTGGCGCAAAGTGCTAAACCATAAATAGCAAACACCAAAGACAGCAAAGCAGTCCAGCCAATAGTTTGCGTATTCCAAACCCAAGTACCTGCACTTTGAGCAGCAAAATCCAGCTGCCACATTATTTGTACAGATAAAAAGGAAGCGATCGCAAATATTGCGGCACCTACCCATACATAAGCTGTGCGATGATAACCCCATATCGGCTTCGCATCTGATATTTGCCCAAACAAAATCCGCGAAGGCGCAACAAATGCCGGTAGCGCCAGCACTAACGCCACTAACGTGGCAGGAATGGCGATTTCCTGAATCATGACTCTGTTGAGTACCCCCAGAGTCAAGATAGACATCATACTCAACCCCATTTGAAATAAGCCTAGCCTAAACATGGTCAGCAGATTGACCCTTGGCACAGACTGAGAATTACTTGCAGAATCAAAAGCTTCACTGCTTGCCATAGCTACTTTATGCGATCTGGAATTTTATTGTCCCATTTACTCAAGATAAACCCTGACATTCCAGATTTCTCTAAAATTTGTCATTAGAGACGCGATTAATCGCGTCTCTACAATAGTCATTTGTCATTGTCTCCCTTGTCCTCCTTGTCCCCCTTCCCTGTCTCCCTTCCCTCCCCTCCCTTGCGATTGATTACGCACTAGGAGGTGTAACGCTACACTAGAAAAGTAAAGAAATGTAACAAAATTATAATGTTGACAAACGTGGAAACCATAACTTTGGGAAAAAATGGCCCAAGTGTTACACCCCTTTGTCTGGGTACTTGGGCTTGGGGAGATAAACTTTTTTGGAATTATGGCGATGGTTACGGCCCAGAACAGTTAAAAGAAGCCTTCACCACCGCTCTAGAAGCTGGTGTAACGTTCTTTGATACGGCGGAAGTTTATGGATTAGGGGTTAGCGAAACTCTTCTCGGACAATTTTTGCAGCAAACCCAGCAACCCGTACAAATTGCTACGAAATTTGGGCCTCTCCCTTGGCGATTTACCGGACAATCGGTTGCTGATGCGTTAACAGACAGCCTCAAGCGCCTACAATTACAGCGAATCGAACTTTACCAAGTCCATTGGCCTTTTACCTTCTTTTTAAGCCAAGAAACACTGATGAACGCCCTAGCTGATGAAGTGCAAAAGGGCAGAATTGGCGCTATAGGTGTAAGTAATTATTCAGCAGCCCAAATGCGAGAAGTACACCAAATTTTGGCAGCGAGGGGAGTACCTTTAGCAGTAAATCAGGTACGCTACTCTTTGCTGTCTCGTGAAATTGAAAGCCAAGGTATCCTCTCAACGGCGCGTGAGTTAGATGTAACAATTTTGGCATACAGCCCGCTCGCTCAGGGATTACTCACAGGTAAATACACCGCTAACAGTAGCGAAACACCTACTGGCGCAAGAAAAATTGACCCAAGATTTAGTAAAGATGGCTTGCAAAAAATTACACCAGTGATTTCTTTACTACAGAAATTTGGCGACAAATACGATCGCACTCCTGCCCAAGTTGCTCTAAATTGGTTAATTGCCCAAGGTAACGTCATTCCCATTGCTGGCGTGAAAACTGCCCAGCAAGTAAAACAAAATGCTGGCGCTTTAGGCTGGAAATTAAGCGATGAGGAAATCAGCGAGTTAGAACAAATCACTCGCCCTTGGCTGTAAGATTTTTTACTAATAATTTTTCAATGTAGGAAATGTAGGGTGTGTTGTCGCACAGCGCAACGCACCGCCAATTCTCTTGATTATTTAAGATATAAAAATATACCCATAAAAATACAGGCAATTTATCTGAAATTTATATACTTGTAACCTATTAAACAATCCAAATTCAAAACTTGGAATTACACACAACCAAGCTAGTGGTTCATCGCACTAATCATGACAGGGCGAATAAATTCGTAGTCAGGACTTCAGTCCTGTATTTTCAAACACTAAAGCACTTTACTACGAACTTATCAAAACTATTGCGATAGACCACTAACGGAATATTCACAAAACCCGCTTAATTGAACGCCAGTTGATTTCAGGGGGATAGCCCCTGCACATAACTGACTCTTGTTACCTTATGAAGCAGATTCTCTACCTGAAGATGAACCTAGCTTTTGATTAACAGGTGCTACGGAAGCATCACGACGTCCGCCAGTCCGCAATTTTGGCTTGGGAGTAGAGCGTCTGTCATCATCACCGATGTTGCTGTCTGATTTGCTCCAAGAAGAACGGGTACGTTCTCCAGAATCACGACGCTTAACCAGCTTGGGTTTGGGAGCGGAGATATTATCCTCTTGAGGAATTTCAATATCTGAACTTAACCAAGCGGGACGAGTTTGATCGTAAGCGATTTGTAGGGCAGCAGCTGCGATCGCCTGAGCATCATATTTTTCGATCAGTTCGCTAACTATCGGTAAAAATGAAGCTAAACGTTCGCCAGCCAAAGCTTCTCTCACTTGTTCTTGCAATTTATTGATGTGGCGTGCTTCAATTTGTGCCCTGGTAGGAATTGACAGCAATTGCCAGCTTTGGCGGTTATGGCGTTCAAATATTTGCTGTTTGCGGCGCTCAAATGGTTGGACTAGGGAAATCGCTGTTCCTTCTTTACCAGCCCGACCAGTACGACCAATGCGGTGAACGTAAGTTTCGACGCTATCAGGTAAGTCGTAGTTGATCACGTGTGACAGTTGGTCTACATCTAATCCCCGTGCAGCGATATCAGTTGCTACCACCCAACGGACTTGACGATTGCGGAAGCGGCTTAATAAGCGCTCTCTGGCTTGTTGCGACAAATCACCGTGGTATTCATCGACACTATGTCCGGCTGCTTGCAGTTGGCTAGTGAGTTCGGCGGCGGTGCGTCTAGTACGAACAAATATCAAAGCTGATTCTGGATCTTCCATTTCCAGAATTGGTTGTAGCGCTTTGGCTTTTGTCCAGTGGCGAGGAATCAGGTAAGCTACCTGATTAATCTTGGTAGGAGCAGCTTTGGGCTGTTCTACGGTCACTGTTACGGGCGATCGCAAAAACTTGTTCACCAATTGCCGAATTGATGGCGGCATAGTAGCAGAGAATAACGCTGTTTGGCGGTCTTCCGGTGCTTGGGAGAGAATTTTGATCACATCATCGATAAAGCCCATGCTTAACATTTCATCGGCTTCATCTAAGACAAACCACTTGACTTGATCGAGTTTGAGACTACCTCTATCTAGCAAGTCGATCACTCGTCCTGGAGTACCCACAACAACATGCACGCCGCGTCTGAGTTGCAAAATTTGCCGATCGATGGACTGACCGCCATAAATTGCTAACACCCTCAATCCGCTATCACCAATAAATTGGCTGATAGCATCATGAACTTGCATCGCTAACTCGCGAGTCGGAGTCAACACCAGTGCTTGTACAGCTCTTTGTCCAATATCTAGCCGTTCTAAAATTGGCAGAGAAAAAGCTGCGGTTTTCCCAGTTCCCGTTTGGGATTGACCGACTACATCACGACCTGCTAACAGTTGAGGAATTGCTTGGCTTTGAATATTAGTCGGTGTGGTGAAACCGATTTTTTCTAGGTGTTCAACACGTTCTTGGGAAATGCCGAGTTCTTGAAACGAAAGATTCATTAAATCTCCTAAAATTTTCTTTTGGATTTTTGGATTTAGTCATTGGTCAAGAGTCATTAGTCATGAGTCATTGGTCATTGGCGATGAAACAAACGACAACTGACAACTGACAACTGACAAATTAGTTATTGACAATTTGACCGTAAAGGTCATACGTATCAGCACTTTGGATGTCTACTGGCACTATTGTTCCTAACTGCGCCTGACCAACCACATAAACCTGCCCGTCAATTTCTGGGGCAAATCTTGCAGAACGACCAATCAATTCTCCAGTTTCAGGATTTTCTTGCTCAATCAGGACATTGACAGTTTTGCCGACTTCCTGTTGATTCTTTCGCCAAGTAATTGGTTGTTGCAGTTCCATGAGGCGGCTGCGGCGCTCATCCATGACGACTTGAGGCAACTGATTTGGTAGCTTGTAGGCTGGGGTTTCCTCTTCTGGGGAAAAGGTGAACACGCCTACATGATCGAATTCGTGCCGTTGAACAAACTGTAGTAGATGTTCAAAATGCTCATCGGTTTCTCCAGGAAAACCAACAATAAATGTTGTTCTCAGCACCGCCGATGGTAGCGCTTGCTTAATGCGCTCAATAATTCCATCATTTACCCGCCCTTGCCAGGGACGGTTCATGGCGCGGAGAATTTCCGGGTGAGAATGCTGTAAGGGCAAATCTAAGTAGGGAAGGACATTTGGTACTTCTTGAATCGCGGCGATGACATCTGGTGTCAAGCCTGTGGGATAAGCATAGTGCATCCTGATCCAGGGTACATCTACTTCTCCCAAAGCGCGGAGTAATTCGGCTAACTTTGGCTTGCCATAAATATCCAAACCATAATTAGTAGTGATTTGGGAAATTAAAATGATTTCTTGTACCCCTTGGCTAGCTAACTGCTTGGCTTCAGTGACAATCGATTCAATGGTACGCGATCGCTGGTTTCCCCGCAGATGGGGAATAATACAAAACGCACAACGATAATCACAGCCTTCGGCCACCCGCAGATAAGCTACGCCTTCGGTTGTAGTGCGATAGCGCGGTGTAGTTTCATCGGCAATATAGGTTGGTTCTATACTAACCTGCTTGACCCGTTCTCCTTGTTCTACCCGCTCAATTACATTTACAATATTGTGATAATCGCCTGTACCTACTACGGCTACTGCTTCTGGCAACTCTGCCAATAATTGTTCTTGGAAGTGCTGCGCCATACAGCCAGCAATTACGATTTTTTTATTCGCCTCTGCTAACTCTACCAAAGTTTTAACAGATTCTTCTCTTGCTGCTTCAATAAAACTACAAGTATTGACAATAACGTAATCTGCTAACTCTTCATTACTATCTACGCCATAGCCTGCGTTGACAAGCAGTCCTAGCATATGTTCTGTATCAATTCGATTTTTCTCGCAGCCCAGGTGAGAAATTGCAATCGTTGGCTTGTCACCCATATTTTGCCAAAATTTTCAGTTTTTTTCTTTTCATCTAAATCCAAACAGTGTTGAGGTCTGTTTTTATTTGCACCCAACATGTGGACAGTATTTAAGTGGAAGGGTAGCATTACCCATCGCTGTCCGCAAACCTATGACCCAAATCAACTTTTAGGTCATGTTATGATGCTTTTATTAATCAGTTTTCCCAGGGTAAGATAAAGTGTCTTGGGGTACATTTGACACTTGTTGATGTTTTTTAACAATTCGTCTATTGGTATTTTACATTACCAAGAGCGTGTGCGTTGTTAATTTACCCATCGGGAAGCCGCCCAAAGGGCTGGTTGTGAGAAGTCGCTACCCTCAGGGAAATCGCGCTCGCGCCTACGCCTCAACAAGCGGTAATGCTACCCGTACAGATTGGGCTTTACCTACGAACATGCGCAGGAAATAAACCTCAGACTGTAGGAAGCTGCCTCGCGTCTTGTGAGTTGCAAACTCCTCTTTGTAGTCAGGTTTTATCTTAACATATCTTATGGAAGGTTTGACCGCAATTTCCGTCCTGGGATAGAAGCGGTAAAACCTACTACATAAAATACCATTTAATGCTAAGGAAGGGAGGAGTTAGGGACTAGAAAGGACTAGGAATAGTGGCTTACTACATTAAATAATGATAGATAAATTAGTTCTTAACTAGGACTTCAGTCGGTGGATTTTGAAGCACAAATCTTGCTGAGTACAAAACCAGCAAAATTTCTGTGGTTCAATACTAGGAACTAGAGACTGAAAGTGGTTAGGAAAGTGAAAATGAGGAAATCAGAATTTCCCTAGCCCCTAGTCCCTAACACCTAGCCCCTAGTCTTAGCGCCTCTAATCCCTCACCCCTCCTAAAAAATTGACGTGGACTTACATCAGCTATTTAAAACTCGAACACCGATTATTGGCGTAGTTCACCTACTACCACTGCCCACCTCACCCCGTTGGGGAGGTAGCCTAAAAACAGTGATCGATCGCGCCGAACAAGAAGCAACCGCCCTAGCCAGTGGCGGAGTTGACGGTATTATTGTCGAAAATTTTTTCGATGCGCCGTTTACCAAAAATCAGGTCGATCCAGCAGTGGTGAGTGCCATGACTGTAGTGGTGCAGCGAATTCAAAATTTAGTGACCTTGCCTATTGGCTTAAATGTATTGCGAAACGACGCGAAAAGTGCATTAGCGATCGCCAGTTGTGTGCGGGCACAATTTATTCGCGTTAACGTCCTCACTGGAGTTATGGCTACAGATCAAGGATTAATTGAAGGAGAAGCCCATCAATTACTCCGCTATCGGCGAGAACTGGGCAGTGATGTTAAAATTTTAGCCGATGTATTGGTTAAACACGCCCGCCCTTTAAGTTCCCCGAATCTCACAGTTGCTGTCAAAGACACAATTGAAAGAGGTTTGGCAGATGCAGTGATTTTGTCAGGCTGGGCTACTGGTAGTCCACCGAACATAGAAGATTTGGAACTAGCCTGTGGTGCAGCAAATGGCACACCTGTATTTATTGGCAGTGGAGCCAATTGGGAAAACATAGGTACACTGATGCAAGCAGCAGATGGTGTAATTGTTTCCAGTTCCCTCAAACGTCACGGTCAAATTGAACAACCAATTGACCCCATTCGCGTCAGTCAATTTGTTGAAGCCGCCCATCGGAGTTGGAACTCTAAAGGCGAAACTAAATCAATTTCCTCTGTAACTATACGTTCTTAGGGAGTGGGGATTAGGAACTAGGGGCTAGGGGCTAGGGACTAGGGACTAGGGGCTAGGGAAAAAGGATCGGGCAAAACAAATGCTCCATGCCCAATGACGCCAGTTGCTTCAACGCGGGAAACCCGCGCAACGCACTGGCTCCCCAATGCCCAATGCCCAATGCTTAATTCCCCATTCCCAATTCCTCATTCCCAAGAAAACTTATGATTCGTCGCCGTTCTACGCCTTGGATTCATAAATGGTCGCGACCATTAATTGCCGCGATCGCGGGGCTTGGTGCCCTCACAACAGGTTATTTGACTTTTGAAAAGTTAACAGGAGGTAGTGCAGCATGTACAGCACAAGCCGGTGTTAAAGGCTGTAATGATGTACTTTCCAGCCCTTGGGCGACTGTTTTAGGTCAGCCATTAGCTTTGTTTGGGCTATTGGCTTATCTAAGTATGCTGATATTTGCTTTGGCTCCTTTAGTATTGAAGTCTGGAGATAATAACCGCAAACAAATAGAAAACTGGACTTGGTGGTTGCTGTTAGTGGGTGCGATCGCTATGTCCATTTTCAGCAGTTACTTAATGTATGTACTCGCAACGCAAATCAAAGCCATTTGTCCTTACTGTATCGGCTCGGCTATTTTCTCTCTGAGCATGTTAGTACTGACTATTCTCGGTCAGACTTGGGAGGATGTCGGGCAAATCTTCTTCACGGCTTTAATTGTCAGTATGGTGACACTAATTGGCACTTTGGGCATTTATTCAGGTATCAATACCTCAGGCGATACAGTTACTTCTACTCCTGGTAAACCAGTCCAAATCAGCTTTACGCCCAAAGTCTATCCTAATCCCAAATTTGGTTGGGAAATTACAACTACTTCCGGTGAAGCAGAAATCGCCCTAGCCAACCATCTGGCGAAAATTGGTGCTAAAGAATATGTCGCCTATTGGTGTCCGCATTGCCACGAGCAAAAGCTACTCTTTGGTAAAGAAGCTTACAAGATTATTGATGAGAAAGACGTAAAAGTAGAGTGCGCTCCCGACGGATTAAAAGGGCAACCAGATAAGTGTAAAGCTGCCAATATACAAGGCTTTCCTACTTGGATAATTAATGGCAAACCCTATAGCGGAGTGCAAAATTTAGATGAGTTAGCCAAGGTTTCTAATTATACAGGCGCTCGCAACTTCAAATATTTCAAGTCATAGTTTTAACCAGTTGAGTTATCGCAACTTTGGCTGATACATCAACCTCAATAGTCAATCGGTAGTAGTAAATTTGCTGTCGGTTGACTTATTTTTTTGCGCTGTAGCGTATTGCAATTCAAGCTAACTAGTCATTAGTCATTTGTTAGAGACGCGATAACCCTTGTCTGTACAATTGTCATATGGACAATCGCTGTAGGGGCTGGTTGATGCGAGATCGTTATGGATATTTGAGGATATTTGTAACCTCGCCCGTGCAGTTGTCATTTATCAGAGTTTTCAGCGTATTTACGTTTTTAAAGATATTTGCTGCAATTACCGACTTACTTAGCTACCAACAGACTCAACAATAAATATTAGAGTCAGCAGCTTTAGTATTTTAAGTCACAAATAATATAGAGGTATCAGATATTATCTTGTATATTATTTATTAGTTAAGAATTTTTGTTCATCTTTATTTTTTATAGTTTTAATACTTAAATAATTTCCAGATTTAAACATTGATTAGTGACTTAGTTTTTAAGTATATTCACTAATCTAAACCAATTTGCATGTGTTTTTTAAAACTTTTTTACTCAAAAATGCCAACATTTAACTACAATCTTAGGCTTTTAAAATTACCCAT
Organism: Calothrix sp. FACHB-168; assembly: GCF_963889195.1. NCBI lineage: Bacteria > Bacillati > Cyanobacteriota > Cyanophyceae > Nostocales > Calotrichaceae > Calothrix > Calothrix sp. FACHB-168. The sequence continues at coordinate 32,883 of NZ_CAWPNJ010000039.1, read as the reverse complement.
ATATATATTACTGTTCTTAGCAAACACTATTTATACTGAATTTGTGATACGAGACAGCCAGATTATAACTACCATCCCCTCAGATAATGAGTACCCAAGATTAATCTTGAGGAATGCAAAGCATCTGAAGAAACGTCTAGGAACTTCATGTAGCTGACATTGAGCTATCTTCGCTACGTAGTTAATAGAGATCCGCCAATAACAAATATTTCTCCCCAGCAGGTAATGGGAATGAGTAAGCAGCTAGACAAGCGTCTTGTAAAGTTCATATCTGGACTGAAAAAATCGCTTCGTCGAGGAAATAGGGAATTAATTACCGCCTCCTGCGTTGCAGTCTGCATCTTGCTTGTACGCTCTATTGGATTATTTCAATCTTTAGAATTGTCAGCTTTAGATCAATTGTTTCGCTTACGTCCAGAAGATCCGCTAGATGAGCGGATTACGATTGTCGCGATTGATGAAGCTTCTTTACGCTATGTTGGGACTTGGCCAATTCCAGATAATGTAATTGCCCAGTTGTTACAAAAATTAAAAGCTTCTAACCCCCGTGCTATTGGTTTAGATATATACCGCGATTTACCAGTAGAACCTGGTTATGAAAATTTGGTGAAAGCTTATAAGTCGATACCAAATTTAATTGGTATTGAACAACTAGCAAATAACAAAAATGCTGGTGTTTTACCGCCATCAGTGCTGAATCAACTCGATCGCGTGGGATTTAATAATGTTATCTATGACATTGATGGCAAAATACGTCGTAGTTTGTTGTATTGGCATATCCATAATCAAGCACATGAAAGTTTTGCGTTGAAATTGGCTTTATTGTATTTAAAGTCCTATGGCATTAGTCCGCAAACTGCCATGAATAACTCTGAGTATTTGCAGTTAGGTAAGGCTGTATTTACGAGATTTCAGGGTAATGACGGTGGCTATGTGCGGGCTGATGATAAAGGCTACCAAATTTTGTCTAACTTTCCTAAATTTAGCTGTGCTAATCCATCAAAAAAATCTTGCAGTTTCCGCCAAGTATCGATGCGGGATGTGCTAGAGAACAAAATATCCAAAAACTTATTTAGCGATCGCATTGTGCTGATTGGTTCTACTGCGCCTAGTCTCCAAGATTTTGTCTTTGTACCGCAATCTAGCGATTTTATGGGTGCAGTGAAACCGATTGCCGGAATTGAATTGCAAGCTCATTTTATCAATGATTTAATTGCGGCTGCTGTGGATGGAAGACCCTTACTAAAAGTTTGGCCTAAGCTATGGGAATCTTTGTGGATTTTTGCATGGTCTTATCTAGGATCTGTGACAGCATGGCGCATCCGAAATTCCAGCAGAAGCTTAATGAGTATTGTAGTTTGTTTCTTGTTATTAATGCTATCGGTCTATTGTGCTTTTTTGCTTGGTTGGTGGATACCATTTGTGCCTGCACTGCTGAGTTTTGGGACTTCAGCTATGTGGATTATCCGTTATTTTGCTTACATGCAAGAAGAGTTAAAACGCTCGAAAGAGTTTTTACAACAAGTTATTAACACAATTCCCGATCCGGTTTTTGTCAAAAATGAACAACATCAGTGGATTGTTTTAAATGAAGCTTATTGTCGATTGATTGGTTATCCAAATCAATTATTAAATGAAAAGTCTGACTATGACTTTTTTCCCAAGCATGAAGCGGATGTATTTCGTCATCAAGATGAAATGGTTTTCCAGTCGCATCAACCGCAAGAAAGTGAAGAAGCGTTTACTGATGCTTATGGTAAAACTCATCTGATTGCTACTAAGCGATCGTTTCATAAAGATGCGGCAGGAAATTATTTTTTAGTTGGAGTAATTCGCGATATCACTAAGCGGAAATTGCGAGAGGAAGAACTCCAGCGTACTGCGGATGAGTTATCCAAATCTAATAGTGAATTAAAACGTAAAGAAGACCATCTACGTTATTTGGCATATCACGATCCCTTAACTGGTCTTTCTAATCGTAAATTTTTCTTAGAACAACTTCATGAATCTTTAGATTGGGCAGAAAATAACAATTTGTTATTAGGGCTATTGTTTATCGATCTCGATGGCTTTAAACAAGTTAATGATACTCTAGGGCATGAAATTGGCGATCGCTTGTTAGTCACAGTCGGACAAAGACTCAGCAATTGCTTGCGGGGTAGTGATACTGTCTCGCGCTTGGGTGGTGATGAATTTACGGTAATTGTCAGAGCAATTCCTAATATCCAAGTAGCTGCAAAAGTAGCAGAAAAAATTCTTGGGACGATTACAGAACCAATTGTATTGGATGAATACACTACCAGAGTTTCAGCTAGTATTGGCATCAGTATCTATCCGCTTAACAGCCAGGACAGTGACAACTTGATTAAACAGGCGGATACTGCTATGTACCGAGCTAAGAATCTTGGTAAAAACCGTTATGAGTTCGCATAGTTTTTCGAGTAGAGCGGTGCAATTATTGGTCATTAGTCATTAGTCATTTGTCATTGGTAAGGGTTTCAGGCGTTTAAGATGAAATAAACTGGCTTAAACCGAACTGACGTTAACTTCTTGCATAAATATTTTGGCGTTGTTGAGTATTCGTTTGAAAAGCTCACGCATTCGGCGTTCGCGCAGCATCTCGTAGAGAAGCCGTTCTCGCAGAGTAGGCGCAAAGGCGCAAAGAAGTCTATTGTATTAATTTAAGTACAAATACTGAAAATATAATTTTAATTGATAATATTTTTACTAAAAATTTTCAGTTGAGAATGAGTTGAAGATGGCAACACAGGTAGTTTGAAGTAGAGATTTAGCCATCTTAATTCTGGAAAAATTTCTGAATATAAAAGACTTTTTGCTGAATGGAGATAATTTTCCTAACTTTTTTATTTATCTTACATAAGTTTTAAGTGCAAATATTAAGATTGTATTAGTTTTAGCAACTTTAGTAAAAACTTGTGTTTAAGCAATAGCTAAAAATCTCTAACTTTAGACCGATGTTATAAACAGAACCAAAATAGTATTTCTATAAATCGAATCAATTTAATTAAGGACACCCAAATATCGCACACCCTGATGATAATAAGTGTTTTTTATCAGTAAATTTCATTACTGGAAATAAAAAATTAACTAAATTTTAATATTTTTCTGAGACAATAAGTATATCTACCGTTGAGAAAATAGAGAACAACCATGAAAAGCGAAACGGCGAATTTACCTAGATCGGTGACTAATAATTTAAGAATTACTAGTCTTGCCATATTATTGATCGGTGTTTACTTAATAATTCCTAAGACTGCTACTACTACAGCCGCTTTGAGCGAGATGAGTATGAATCAGTTTAGTCATAGTAGTGAAAATATAACTGAAAATATAACTATGGCAGAAGCTAATTCTGTGGAATTAGCAAAAACTTATACACCACCGAACTATGGAGGGCCTGACACCGAGTCGGGTAGCGGTACGCGCTAAATTAGTTAAAGTTAGAGAATTGAAGCTGAGTAAGCATATAATCTACAACTCAATCAAATATCAAAAGACATAAATTTGGATCGATGCTGGCAAAATGCTGCTTCACCCCCACATCTAAGCAGCAAGCAAGAGTGCAAGTTAAAAGAATTGGCGAAATATGGCGGGAAATTCCTAATAGTTTAAATTTGGAGATTTCCACCAATGGGATGTTTGTATAAGGGTATGAGCTTGCCAATCCAAGTCTGTGTCTGGATAATCTGAGCGGTAGTGTCCCCCCCGGCTTTCAGTTCTAAAAACAGCGCTTTTGAGAATTAAATCGGCTACATCTAGCAAATTACGAGTTTCTGCCCAAAGGCGCAATTGTCGTTCTACATCTGGTAGTTTTAAACGGGCTGGTGCTAATGGATTTAAAGACAGTAGAAATTGACTCAAAGGTAGGGCAGCAAAATCTCGTTGCCAGGATTCTACAGTAGTAATGGCGGCTTCTAAGCCTGATTGCGATCGCGAAATGCCGGCACTTTGCCAAACTAAACGCGGTAATTTCTGTCTCAATACTTCTATATGTAGTTGCTGTCTTTGCCAATCATCAGTTTCTGTCTGAAATTCGCGGATTGGTAACTCTGCTATCTCTGATGGTAACTGCTCAAAAGACAAATCGAGATTAGCCATCTGTGCGCCAAAGACAATACATTCTAACAGGGAATTGCTGGCTAAACGATTGGCTCCATGTACTCCCGTACTCGCTGTTTCTCCCACAGCGTACAAACCAGGAATATTGGTGCGATTCATCAAATCTGTGACAATTCCCCCCATCCAGTAATGAGCAGCAGGGGCTACAGGTATGGGTTCTTTGAAGACATCAATTCCCCAATGTTGACAAACTTTGATGATGTTGGGAAAGCGATGACGAATTTTTTCTGCGGGGATGGGGCGCATATCTAACCAGACATAGGCTGTAGCTGGATCGGCGGAAGTTCGCTGCAAATGGCTAAAAATGGCTCTACTAACTACATCGCGCGGTGCAAGTTCCCCTTGTGGATGGTAGTCAAAGACAAACCGCCTTCCTTCGTTGTCAACTAGGTGTGCGCCTTCACCGCGTACAGCTTCACTAATGAGAAAGCGATCGGCTCCTGGTTTGGTGAGGGCTGTAGGGTGAAACTGGATAAATTCTAAGTCGCGGAGTACAGCACCAGCACGAGCTGCGATCGCAACTCCATCTCCCGTACTCACAGCCGGGTTAGTAGTTTGAGCAAATACTTGTCCGCCACCACCAGTTGCTAAAATTACTGCTTTAGCTTGAATCCAGTGAATTTCGCCTTGATAAAATAGGCTAATTCCTTGAACGCGCTCGCCTTGAGGCGTCATCCATAAACTTAAAGCCAAAGCTTGCTGAATCACCTGAATATTTGGGCGTCGCAGTACTTGGGCTGTTAAGGTAGTGATAACTTCTCTACCTGTGGTGTCAGCAGCATGAAGCACCCGATTACGAGAATGGGCAGCTTCTAAAGTTAAAGCCAAAGTACTACCATGACGATCGAAAGCTACCCCCAATTCCACTAGAGATTGAATGCAACGAGGGGCGTGTTCGGCGAGGAATTCTACAGCAGAGCGATCGCATAAACCTGCGCCAGCCCGCATGGTGTCTTCAATATGTAACCTGGGAGAATCTTCAGGAGCGATCGCGGCGGCGATACCACCTTGTGCCCAATCACTGGCAGACAAAGCCACTGTTTCTTTGGTAATTATACCGACTCGTAATGAATCTGGTAAACACAGTGCCGTATACAGTCCTGCGGCACCTGCACCAACTACTAAGACATCAAATTGTCTGGAAATATCTATTTGCGACAAGGTAAAAGATTTAGGGCGAAGGGGAGAAATTAAAAAAGTAGGAGAAGGGTAAAAGCAGAAATTTCCGGCTCATACCCATCTCTCAGCAGAAAATGCCACTTTTTGACAGTAGAAGCAGCTTGTGATTTAGCAAATTAGCTAAAATTGCAATTATCTATAGATGCCGTTGTTAAAACGATCATCTCCTTCATTGAAAGCAGGTTCAAATTCTGTCACTGTAAATTTATCTAAATTGGCTTGCAAGGTTCGTTTTTGTCCATCGCTCAATCCGGGAAGATTCAAGACATCCTCTACATTTTTGTAAGGAGCATTCTTGATGATTTTCTTAGCTAGGGTAGGATACAAACCTGGGTACTGTTGAAAAGCACGGACGTTGGTATTGTTTAAATCAATTTTTTTACCAAATTCCGTTCCTAGCTTGGCATCTGCGCGATTCTGTCTTTCAATTGCCAAAATTGGCATTTGGGGCAAAGTTAGACTATTGAAACTAGCAGCTTGGGCGCTCTGAGTAGTTCCCAGCCATCCCCAACAACCAAGCAACAAGCTAAATACTGTTAATAAACGCACCAATCCTTTCACGATTTTTCTACCTCTTTTCATCAAATGGAAATAAAAGCTTTCAGCTCACAGATGTCAACAGTCGCTAGTTCATAGTCAGTAGTTGTGACATTTGAACAACAGCCACGCGCCAAAGTCAATGGCTCCTAAAGTCGCTCTAGCTAAGGGTAGTGACTGTTTTTTGACTCTTGACTACAATCTGTTTGCCTAATCAACACACAGCAGTCATCAGAAACTAATATACAGCTTATTAATATCCACAATATTGACTGTTACTGGCTTTCCCCTGACATTTGCAAAAAGTTTTCTAAAGTAGGGCTTGGACAATAGGGAGATAAAGGGATGAGGGGGATGAGCCAGCAGTCTCGATGAAAAGTTTTTTTCTCGCTATGTATTAAAAGAAGGGGGACAAGGAGGACAAGGGGGACAAAAAAGCAGAGGAAGCAGAGGAAGCAAGGGTGCAGAGGAGGAAAATTATATAAATACGCTCCCTCTGCTCCTCTGCATCTCTTCCCCCTCTGCTCACCACTTGCCCCATGCCCCATGCCCCATGCCCCTAATTAATGGGTATGTTGTGCTTCCTGTTCCAGCGCTACTCGTTCTCTTGTCCAACCATCAATAGCGTCACCCAAGGCGGTAGTTAAATTGTTACGGGTTTGAGCGTGGTTATCTTGCTCGGTTTTCAAAGCTTGCAATAGGCGATCGCGTTCTTGAATAACGGTGAGTAATTTACTTTTCAATTCCTCCACCGATTCGAGTTGTGCAATTTCTTGTTGGATAGCTGTGACTGCTGTAGCATCAGGAAGTGCGCCTGTATCCAAACCTTGGAGTTTTTGCAGTTCCGCTTTTAAAGATGCGATCGCCTGTTGCGAGAGTTGAGTATCGGTACGTCGTTGTTCTGCTTCTGTGTTATAGAGTTTTCGCCACTTTTGGGCACTTTCCCAAGCTGCATCGCGATCGCGCTCAATAGCGGCTACTTGGTCTCTTAAAGACTGAATCTCATTCAACCATTGTGTAGTTAGGTCTTGACTCATAGTGATTTTTGATTAGTCAATAGTCAATAGTCATTTGTCATTGGTCATTTGTCATTTGTCAATAGTCAGAGAGCAGAGACGCGATAACCCTTGTCTGTACAATTCTCAATTGTCCCCCTTGTCTCCCTTCCCTTTCCTAGAACTACAAAACTATGTATCAGTCGCGTTTTATTCGCTTCTTTCGCCACCTTACATGGCGCAATCTTAAGAGAACTTTTGCGCGGACGATGGAAAGGCGACTTTTGGGACTGGCTTCGGAAATTGCTTTTAACGCTATGCTGTCGCTGTTTCCGGCTATTCTGGCTTTTGTCACGGCGATTGGTTTATTTGCAGACTCTTTACAAGATACCTTTAGACAACTTTTGGTGCAGTTGAGTCAAATTGCACCCAGAGAGGCGCTAGTTCTGATTAGTGATTTTGCTACAACAGAAATCGCTAATTCTAAAAATAGCGGCTTGTTTTCTCTCAGTTTTGCGATCGCTATTTGGACGGCTTCCGGGGCGGTAAGTACTGCAATGACAGCTTTGGATCAAATTCATCAAGTTCCCCCTGAGAAAATGCGTCCCTTTTGGAAAGCTAAATTGATTTCTTTAGGATTAACCATCGGTAATATTTTGCTGTTAGTCTTAGCCTCATTTTTAGTCTTTATCAGTGACCTAATTTTAAGACTGGTAGTCCGCGAAAGTCCTTTGTTAATTTTCTTATTTGATGTTTGGGAAATGTTACGCTGGCCTTTAGCTTTAAGTATTGTTGCCTTTGCCTTTGGCTTTGTCTATCGCTATGGCCCTAGTGTTTGGAATCCTGGTACGCCAATGATGCCTGGAGCTAGTTTAGCAGCTATTTTTTGGGCAATTTTATCGGCTCTATTTCGGCTTTATGTCGCTAATTTTGGTAACTATAATAAAGTTTATGGTGCAGTGGGCGCGGTAATTGTCTTAATGCTGTGGTTATGGATGAGTGCGGTTGTGCTTCTGGTTGGCGATCAATTAAACGTTACAGTAGGGGAAGATATGCGTTCTCGAAAAGCTGAAACTTTTCTTAAAAAAGATTAATTATTTGTTTTTATTTAATTATTAATTAGTTACAAATCTCTATATTGACCATTAGCCAAATTGCTGTAAATAATTATTAAACTTCCCAAAGCGATCGCACTCATGCCTGATTTACCTTCTCGGTATCCGATGATTGAACCTGATGCTAAAGCACCTACCGTCAGACGGCTACGTCAGATTAGTCGGCTCATGGATAACTTAATTACTATTCCTGGTACTCAGGTAGGTGTGGGGTTAGATCCAATTTTAGGATTATTACCAATTGGCGGTGATTTTTTAGGAGTGATACTTTCCTGCTACATTGTTCTAGAAGCTGCTCGCATCGGCGTACCTAGAGAGACTCTTGGCAGAATGGTAGTTAATATCATCGTCGATGGTTTAATCGGTACTTTTCCCATGCTGGGAGACTTATTTGATTTTGCTTGGAAAGCAAATACCCTCAATATTCAACTATTAGAAGAACATTTAAAATCTCCCCAACAAATGCAAAAAGCAGATAAGGGATTTATGTTACTTCTATTAATTGGATTAGTGCTAATTGCTATTGTCTTAGTTGTCTTGCCTATAATAGTAATTAAATGGCTGTGGCAAGCCTTAACAGGTAGTTAATTAACTGATAAATTAATGAAAGATTGGTGGCAGGCGACTTTTCCTCAAGGGCGACAAAGTGTAATTATTACTGATACAAAAGGTTATCCTGTACAAATTTCTTACGGTGAAAAAGGTAAAGGTAAGCCGCTAATTTTATTACATGGCATGGGAAATTGGAGCTATAACTGGCGTTATAGTATAAATCCTTTATCTCAACATTGCCGGGTAATTTGTTTTGACGCTAAAGGTTACGGTTTTTCCGAAAAACCAGTATCAAGACGCGAAGATAACGGACATCAAATTATTGAACTAGCGCGAATCATTCAAGAACTATGCGATGAACCACCTGTCATTGTTGCTGAATCTCTAGGTGGATTAGTTGCTCTTTCCCTAGCACAAGAATACCCCCATTTAGTCGGGCGGTTAATAGTAGTCAACGTGCCAATTTTTGCTGAAAAATTACCGCATTGGGCGATGTTGATACTCGCACAAACACCGATAGAAATTATCGAAACTATTGATACTTTACGGCTGACATATTTATTAGCACCTTTATTTCGCGAAATTATGGCAATGGAAAGACGACAGGTGCTATACGATCCATCAGTATTAAGTCAAGAAGATATTTATTGGATAGCTTACCCGTTTATTGAATTTCCTGGCACTATCGTCAAAGTTGCCGAAGAATTACAAATAGCGGCACGCGAAATTGCTAAATGGCAAGAAAAGAAACCTAATTTCCTCAGTAAAATTCAAAGTAAATTAAGTGCGATTGAATGTCAAACTTTAATTTTATGGGGACAGCAAGATAGTTGGTTTCCTGCTAGTCATGCAGACAAATTACATAAATATATTCCTCATGCGAAATTACAAATTCTGCCTAACTGCTGTCACGATGCATCGATAGGTTCTTCCCAAGAAGTAAATCAAGCGATAATTGAATTTCTTCAAGAAACTAATTTTTTGTAGACTTTTGAATTTCCGCAGCACCCAAATAAACGAAAAGCTGCTGAGAACATTCTCAGCAGCTTGAGCCTTATCAGGATTGTGAATTAAAAACTATTTTTTAGCGACCAATACCTACATATTGGAACCCAGCTCTAACCAGTGTTTCTGGATCAAGGTAGTTACGACCATCAATAATTACTGGATGGGTCATCAAGGTTGCCATTTTAGCGTAGTCTAAGGTGCTAAACTGTTGCCATTCAGTGACAAGTACTAAAGCATCGCAACCGTCAGCTAGTCTTTCTGCATCGGTTTCTACTAAAACACCAGAAAGACCATGACGTAAACCAGTTTGAGAAACAATTGGGTCGTAAGCTTTTACTTTAGCGCCCAAGCGGTTGAGTTGCTCAATTAGGTTAAGTGCAGGTGCATCGCGTAAATCGTCGGTATCAGGCTTAAAGGTTAGACCCAATAGACCTACTGTTTTACCTTTGAGGATTTTCAATACTTGTTGCAGTTTTTCCAAAGCAATCAGCCGTTGACGTTCGTTGACAGTAACAGCAGATTTCAATAGTTGAGCTTCATAACCATAGTCATCAGCAGTATGAATTAGCGCTGATACGTCTTTGGGGAAGCAGGAACCACCCCAGCCAATACCAGCTTGTAAGAATTTGTTACCGATACGGGAGTCTAAACCAATACCTTTAGCAACTTGGGTAACATCAGCACCAACGCGATCGCAAATGTTAGCAACTTCGTTAATAAAGCTAATTTTGGTTGCTAAGAAAGCATTAGCAGCATATTTAATCATTTCTGCAGAGCTGAGGTCTGTTGCCAATACTGGTACAGGTGGTAAAGACTTATCTTCAGCATACTGACGTTCCACAATCGGAGTATACAGTTCTTTCATTAAAGCGATCGCTTTTTGGCTGTTACCACCGAGAACAATGCGATCGGGGTTAAAGGTATCGTAAACTGCGGAACCTTCCCGTAAAAACTCTGGATTGCTAACAACATCAAATTGATATGCAATTTCAGGTAGTCTTTCTTCTTCTGCAACCCCACCTGCGGGAACTAGGGTTTTTTGGCGTTCAGCAATACCATCTAACACAATCATTCTGACCCAGTCACCAGAACCGATGGGTACTGTGGATTTGTTAACAATTACCTTATAGCCGCCGTTGAGATTGTTACCAATACCGCGTGCTACAGCTTCTACATAACGGGTATCGCTTTCACCTGTTGGTAATGGTGGTGTGCCTACAGCAATGAAGAGAATTTCGCCGTGAGCCACGCCAGCCGCCAAATCTGTGCTGAATTCAATTTTACCTGTTTGAATAGCACCTTGCATAATTTCCGAAAGTCCCGGTTCAAAAATCGGTGACTGTCCGGACTTCATCAACTTAACTTTCTCTTCGTTATTATCGACACAAATCACATCATGACCGATATGAGCTAAACAAGCGCCTGTTACTAAACCAACGTAACCAGTACCAATGACGCAAACACGCATTCTCTTTAACTCCTTGTTTGTTCTATTTATTCTGTAAATGGAAAACTTTTAACACTTTGCTTACGTATCTGGCAGAAATCTCATATTAGAAGGTAAGAATTTCACTTATAGCCTACGTAAGCAAGCGAGTAATACCTCAAACAAATCAGTGGACTAACTGCTTGTTATCTGTTTTAATCCGATTGCGGAAATCTTCGATTGTGAGTTTTAACCCTTGTTGTAGGGGAACGGTAGGTTCCCAATTTAACAACGTTTTAGCCTTGGTGATATCTGGACGACGGCGACGCGGATCGTCAGAAGGTAATGGTTCAAACTGAATTTCCGCATCTGGATTAATCTGGTTTTGTACAGCCTGTGCCAATTCTAAAATGGTGTATTCATCAGGATTTCCCAGATTTACCGGCCCCACATAGTCGCTATTCATCAGCCGGATAAAGCCTTCTACTAAGTCAGAGACGTAGCAGAAACTACGAGTTTGGGAACCATCACCATAGACTGTTAATGGCTTACCCCGTAGGGCTTGAACAATAAAGTTACTTACTACCCGACCATCGTTTTCTAACATCCGGGGGCCGTAGGTATTGAAAATACGCACAACGCGAATATCAACTTTATTTTGCCTGTAATAGTCAAAAGCTAAAGTCTCTGCAATACGTTTACCTTCGTCGTAGCAGGAACGCAACCCAATGGGATTGACATTACCTCTATACTCTTCGGTTTGGGGATGAACTTCTGGATCGCCGTAAACTTCACTCGTTGAAGCCAAGAAAAATCTTGCCTTCACACGCTTTGCTAAACCTAACATATTGAGCGTACCCATTACATTAGTTTTGACTGTTTTTACGGGATTGTACTGATAATGTACTGGAGAAGCCGGACAAGCCAAATGATAAATTTGATCGACTTCTAACCTAATGGGTTCGGTGATATCGTGGCGGATGAGTTCAAAATACGGATGATCCAACCATTTAAGTATGTTTTGCTTGTTGCCTGTATAGAAGTTATCCAAGCAAATGATTTCATGCCCATCGCTTATTAGTTTGTCAATGAGATGAGAACCAATAAACCCGGCACCGCCCGTCACTAGAATTCTCATAATTCCCCAGTTAATTACATATATTGTCAGTTGCTCTTGTGCGTATTTTTTTGATTACCTAATTTAGGTACAAAATACTCCCAAAGAATACGGTTATTTAAACATATGTTGTTAAATTTACCAAATTTCCTGTGGGTATATTTTTCAACCACGTCTTACTTTTATCTATTAGCAAAATAACAAATATCCGTTGAACTTTGTAGCTGAAGATCCTAGAATTCATCAAATCTTCACCTATATTAAGTATATTTAGAATGAAATAGCTAAATTCGTATATAGACATAAAAAAATCTGTTTAGCAATATACATAACAATCTCAGAGTGGGAAATAGCCTAGATATCTTTAAAGTCAAATATTTTACATTGTAGACGTTGTACTGGGAACTCCTGTTGCTAATGTTACTGTTGGCTGACGTTGCGGCTCTCCCAACATCACAATAGAACAAGTTAATTGTCTGGCTAATTGAGTGGTAACATCACTAATAGCTAAACCACCAGGACTAGTATGATTGCGTATAAAAGGCAACACAACTAAATCATATAATCTTGCTGCTTGTAAAATAGCTTGAGCGACATTTTCGTGGGCAATAATTTGAATTTCTGGCGGATTGGCAAAAGCTAATTTAGATACTAATAGTGAAAGATGCGATCGCTTGTCCGCAATTTTGCTCGAACTGGTGCGACGTTCGCATACATTTAATACAGTTACTTGGGCTTGATTGCAGTCTGCTAACATTTGGGCAAAATGCACGGGCTGTAATGTTGGTGCCATTAAATTTTCAATCGGCACTAATATCCGTTGAATTTTCCTGGGAGAGTCTACTAAACGAGTCACCGCTACGGGACAGTGGGAGGCCCAAAGAACGTTATCAATTACGTTACCAAATAAACGCGCCCGGAAACCAGTACGTTTACCCCAACCCATGACAATCAAACTAGCTTTTTGTTCCCGAGATGCTCTGCTGATTCCTTGAGCAAAGGCATCATCGATGCGTAGCAAGGGTTCTGCATTTACACCTAAGACGCGGCTTTGGGCTGTAGCTTTTGCTAGTAACCGCTCGCTGCGCTGTAACGAGGCTTCTAACTGTGGTGCATCCATGTTAGCGGCCGCAGTTGCGATCGCTAAAGGTACTACTCTGCCATTGGTTTGGCGTGCAAGTAATGTCGCTAGTTCAATTAAATATTGCTGAGTTTGCGGATTATAAATCGGTACTACGATAGTGAAAGCATTTTTATTGTCTGGAATTTTTGGCTCAGGCTGATTTGTTGGTGCTGGTTCTGGAGGTGGAGATAAAGCCAACCCTCCAGCTACCCGACTGGTAACTAACGGGCCAAGTGTTGATGTCACAAGCATAACAACCACAACGCTATTGAATACTACAGGCTGGAATAACCCAATTTCGTATCCCACTAACGTTGCTGCTAATGTTGTACCCACTTGCGGCACTGTGAGCGACCACATTGTTAACATTTCCTGCCAAGAATAGTTGTATAAAAGTTTTGTTAACAAGGCGGCGATGAATTTGCTGGCAATTACACCCAACACCAACAGCAGCATCAATAGCAGATTGATACTTTTGCTCGTCAAGGTGGTGAAATCCATCAATGAACCCAGATGTACAAAGAAAATGGGAATGAAGAGGACGCTACCCACAAACAGTACTTTTTCTTTGACTGGCCCTTCACCGACAACTTCATTTACTGCTAAACCCGCTAAAAAAGCCCCAATAATTTTTTCGACCCCAATCAATTGAGCGCCCACAGCTGCAAGAAAAATTGTCAGTAGCACAAATAAAAATTGGTTACCTTCTTCGCCGCCAGAACGCCGGAAAAATTCTTTTCCTATCCAGTCAAAGCCAGCTAAAACCACGACTGCGTAAATGGTTAACCAACCAATCAAAGTCAGCAGTTTGGGGAAGCTAAATCCGCCTACATTATTGACAGCTACACATACAGTTAAGATTAACAGCGCACCAATATCGGTAAAAACCTTGGCTCCAATGCTGATACTGACAGGCTGATTGTTTACCACTCCCAAGCGATCGAGAACAGGATATGCCAATAAGGTATGAGAAGCGAACAAAGAGCCAATTAAGATGGATGCGATCCAATTCAAGCCAAAAAGATGCCCTAACAGACTGAGGATGGCTAAGGGCAAAATAAAGGTGAAGCAGCTAAACCCTAACGAACGATTTTTTTGGCGTTGGAATTGTTCTAAGTCAACTTCTAGCCCAGCGACGAATATCAGGTAAACTAACCCAATATCTGCTAGCAGCTTCATAATTTCTGATTCTGTCTGGAATAAATTCCAACCAGCAGGCCCGAGTACTACCCCAGAAAAAACCAAACCTACTAATCCTGGTAGTCTGAGGCGCTCAAATAGAATGGGCACGACTAAGATAACTACCAGCAAAATAGCGAAGGGAACAATGGGTTCCTGACCCAGTAATTGAGAGGTTGGTTCTATTGTCAGAACTTGGGAAATGAGTTCCATAGGTAGAACTTGAAAGGGCGATAGTGAAGCTGCGATCGCCTTAAAGGCAATCGCCCGATCAATATAACTGTAAACACCACCTAGAGTAAAACTTAAAAAAAATTTAATTTACTGACAATCGCCAGATTAGATAATGGTCTAAATACTACTTATGGGTGAACCTGACGCAAAATGAACCGTAAGCGATCGTAGTCATCTTTTAACAACAAGCTTAAGGTACGTCCAGCTTTGATTAACCATTGGCGATCGGCTTTGCGTAACTGATAAACTGCCCGCATCGCCGCCGCAGTTAATGATTCTACGGGTGCGCCTTGCACAGTCAAGAGTGTCTGCAAAAAATCCAGTTCTTCCGTAAATTTAACGATTGTTTCTGCTTCACAGCGATACACTGCTTGATGAATTTGTGGCGGGCGAGGAGGTAAATATTGATACGCTTTACTAAAACCTGGGGTAGCAGATGGTGGTGCAAAGCCAACGATCGCGGCGCGAAATTCAGTTTTCAACATGGCAAATATTTGGGGTTGTTCTTCCCGCAAGTCTTGCAAAGATAAACCCAAAGCTACTGCCCGGTGTACAGAATCTATGGGCATAGTTGTGGCATAATATACCACCGCATAAATTTGATTACCCGATTCTTCATCCTTTGAACAAACCCAACTACCAAAGGGGGGCATCGGCGGAAAACTTAAGTCTTCCGGTTCCAAACACTGAGCCAGAAACTCTGTAGTATTAGTTTCGATCACCTCAGCAATATGATGAGGATGGCGATCGCCTGTAGCAAACTGTGGTAAAGGAAGGCGCATAGTAGTGTTTTATCAATGTCAATCAGTCATTAGTCATAAGTCTTTGCCCAATGACAAATGACTAATGACTAATAACTACTAATTATTTACCTTTCTTCTTGGCTGTGGTTTCTACAGTTTCCAATTCACTCAAGCGAAAGGTAACTAATTTATCCCAGTTTCCCCCCTCAAACAATACGGCTACCTTGCCATCGCTTACCCGTTGTACGAGTCCTTCATAGCGATAGTAAGTATCTGCGGGATTTTTGATGCGAACAGTTGCTCCAGGCAGGATCATGATTTTTATCCTCGCTTAATTTCCTGTTATATAGCTTAATACTTGTCGGTGGGCATTGGGCATTGGGCATCCCTTCGACTTCGCTCAGGGCGAGTGGGCATTGGGCATTGTCAGGGAAATCACAATTGTACAGACAAGGGTTCATCGCGTCTCTGACTAATAATATTTCTGCCGTTGGCGAAAGTTAGCTACAGATTCTACTATTCCTAAAGCAATGAAGTTAGTCAGCATAGCAGAACGCCCGTAACTCATCCAAGGTAAGGGAATACCGGCTACAGGTGCTAAACCTACTGTCATGCCGATATTGACGATGAGCTGAAATACAATCATCGATAAAACGCCCATAGCTAATAAAGAGCCAAAATTATCTTTGGCAGTTTGAGCTACATGGAGTAGGCGGAAGCAAATTAAACAAAATACAAACAGTACTACCAAACAGCCGATAAAACCAAATTCTTCACCAACTGCGGAGAAAATAAAGTCTGTATGCTGTTCGGGGACAAAGTTAAGTTGAGTCATCGGCCCTTTAAATAAACCCCAACCCCAAATTTCACCAGCACCGATGGCAATCCGAGATTGAATTAGGTGGTAGCCTGCACCCAAAGGATCGTGTTCTGGGTTCATAAAGACGCTGAGTCTATTTTTTTGATAGTCGTGTAAGACATGGTTCCAGGCAAATACGCCTAATTCACCGCCCAGCATATTCAGAATCCATGCACCTATGGCTCCTAAGCCAAATTTTCGCCAAGGAAGAGTTTGCCAACCGACAATACCCATTGCGCCTGCCCAAAATAATCCTAATGGGCTTAAGGATATTTCTTTCAAAAAGGATATTTCTTTAAAGGTTATCGGTTCTGGTAATGGCCAAGATATACCAAATAAAATAGCGGCAACTATGGGAGAAATTAGTAGTATTATCCAGCCTGGGTTGGCATTAGCCCAGTACAGCATACCGATGACGATCGCTCCAAATACTAATGATGTTGCCAAGTCTGGTTGTAAAAATACTAATCCCCAAGGTACAGCAGTAATTGCTAAGGCGCGAAATACGCTCTCGATGCTGGAAGCCGTGCGTTTATGTAGTAGCGCTGCAAGGGTAATAATTATACCTACCTTGGCAAACTCCGAGGGTTGGACGTTAAAACCTGCAATACTAATCCACCTCTGTGCCCCTTTAGCAGCAGTACCGGCAACCATCACGGCAATGAGGCTGAAGTTAGTTAATCCGTAAGTTACCCAATGCCACTGTAGCAAATTTTCATAACGTAGACGAGCGAGCAATAAGGCGATCGCTGTACCAATACCAGCTACCAGCCAGTGCCACCACCAGTCAGTGACAGGCTGTTTTAATTCCGTACTGAGAATCATCACGCCGCCAAAAATACTGACAGCTATCGGCAAACAAAATAATAACCAATCTACCTGCTGCCAAGGTTTAACCCAATATTTCCAGCGAATTTTGGGGAGCGCACTTTTTAATAACATTGTGTGAGTTGAGACTTTAATTGGTAAATTTTAAATTTACTATCTATCTAAAATCTGTATTCCCAGGCTATTGCCCAGGAACCAGATAGAATTGAACTTTCTTATGTCAAAGCGGCAACTGATACTTTACCAGCAATAGACAATGCGATCGCACTTAGGGCTTTGGCGGAAGCAGAATCTGGTTCCGCCACAACTACCGGTACACCGTTATCACCGCCGACTCTAGTGGAAATCTCTAGGGGGATGCGTCCTAACAACGGCACTCCTAGTTCTGATGCTGTCTTTTCACCGCCACCAGAACCAAAGATGTCATATTGTTTATCTGGCATATCTGGTGGGATAAAATAGCTCATATTTTCCACTATTCCCAATACAGGCACGTTCATTTGTTGGAACATCCGCAAGCCCTTGCGGGAATCTAGCAGAGATACGGTTTGCGGTGTAGTGACTATTACTGCTCCAGCCATCGGTACGGCTTGTGCTAAAGTTAACTGGGCATCGCCGGTTCCGGGAGGCATATCGACAATTAAGTAGTCTAATTCTCCCCACTCAACTTGATAAAGAAATTGGCGAATCACACCATTTAACATTGGCCCCCGCCAAATCACAGGCTGATCTCGGTCAATTAAAAAGCCCATTGAAACCAATTTCACGCCGTGATTAAATGCAGGTTCGAGAATTTCCCCTTTTTCCCCAGGGCGAACTGTAATTTGGGCATCGCTGAGTCCCAGCATGGTGGGATCGTTGGGGCCATAGATATCCGCATCCAGTAAACCTACTTTAGCGCCTGTCTGTGCTAAAGCTACGGCGACGTTTACGGCTACGGTACTCTTACCCACACCGCCTTTACCACTGGAAACGGCAATAATATTTTTTACGCCAGCAATGCCAGTGCGATCGGGTAAACTTTTTTGCTGTGGTGTTTCGGCTGTCACTTCAATGCTGACATCTGTAACGCCTGGGAGCTTGTTCACCGCTTTTTTACAGTCTTCAACGATAAACTCTCTCAAAGGACAGGCGGGTGTGGTTAACACTAATGTGAAACTAACCTTGCCAGCATCAATTTTGACATTGCGAATCATATTCAGTTCTACCAGACTTTTTTGCAGTTCTGGATCTTGTACTGGTCGCAACACTTCTAGAACCGAGCGGGAATCAAGGACATCGTACATAAAAATTCAAATTTCAAATTTCAAAAAGAAGAATGCTTTTGTGGCAAGTAACTTAACTACTAATCTGGATATCCTATTGTGCCGCGATCGCTGTAACAAAACTTAAAAAAAGTACATAATAAATTGATGGTAAATATTTGATTTACTAATAGATTTGTCAATGGTCAATAGTCAATTGTCATTGGTCAGTTGTAAGAGACGCGATTAATCGCGTCTGTACAATTTTTATTAGTCATTGGTCAATGGTCATTGGTTTGGTTGTTAAAAGGTACTGACAGTCAACAGTCAACAACAGTCAACAGTCTGTGAATTTTAGAAATCAAAACAACTGTCATTGAGGCTTTTTTTCTGACTTGAGACTGCTTGTAATGCGGCTTTTTCTACGGCTTCAACTAAGCTACGCGCCACGCGATCGACGTAAGGACGGGAGAAAGACCAAATCAGGGGTGACAACCAACCGCGTAGTGTTACAGAATAAGATAAACAAGTGCCGCAAACAGTGGACTCCACTCGATAAGTGATCCGTTCTTCAATTCCCGGAATCGCTAGCACTCGAATACTCAACATTTCTTGGGGATTGACAAGCTCAACAAAAATCCGAATGGGAATTGGTGAAAAGCGAGTGACAGCTTGGAAAATTAATCCGGGTTTGGGTACTAATCCATAGGGTACATTAGTGCTTTTGAGTAGCGGATGCCAAGAAACATCAGTGAAGTTGACGACTTGTTGCCAAAGTTCATCTACAGAAGCCGAACTAATTTCTCGATATGTCCGCACTAGAGAAGCGCAAAATCGCCGACGTTGACGTTGAATGAATTTGGATAAACAACCCCGCATTTGCCTAAACCTCCTAGCTCAACACTTTCTGGGAACTCTGGCATGGTGGGCAATTTTACTCAGCCCTCGCATCAAACTTTCTCAAAATTGCCCTAACTATAGCAAGCCCCTGTGGGTGCAAACACTAGTACAATCATTGGGAGTTAGCAACCCCCATGTGTAAAACACCATTTTTAATTTTGGTGTCCAATTCTTGAGCAGTTCAGTCTCAGACCTTGAATTATCAAGGTTGTGAGTGCTGGTAACTAATTCGCCAGAGTCTGGTGTAAATACCAGAACCTATTTATCAAGAAATAAAAAAAAACTTCGTCCAATATACAAGCCTATACGCATTTGAGGGAAAATAACTCTAGTCTTGCTAATCAATCGTATAAATGCTTGACCAGTAAGAAAAAAGCAAATTTTACTTCATGTTTGGTTCAGAGATTGTTTTAGTTAAAAAATTTTAATTAAAGAATTTCTGGTTTTGGGAAATGTAATTTAGGTACGGGAATCTCTGCTATGTTGATCGACTCTCAAGCCCCTACTCTGTCTGTAGATTCATCAAAGTTCTTACCACCGACTGATGCAAAACAGCGAGTAAGTCGGTTTATGCAACAGTTACAGGATGAAATTACTCAAGCTTTGACAAAGCTGGATGGCGTTGCTAGTTTTCATGAAGATAGTTGGCAACGTCCTGAAGGTGGTGGCGGGCGATCGCGTGTTTTGCGTGATGGGGCTATTTTTGAACAAGCTGGTGTAAATTTTTCTGAAGTTTGGGGTTCCCATTTACCGCCGTCAATTTTAACTCAACGCCCAGAAGCAGCCGGACATGGTTTTTATGCTACGGGAACATCTTTGGTGTTACACCCACGTAACCCCTATGTCCCCACTGTGCATTTAAATTATCGCTATTTTGAAGCCGGCCCGGTATGGTGGTTTGGCGGTGGTGCTGATTTAACACCTTACTACCCCTTTGCCGAAGATGCTCAACATTTCCATCAAACATTGAAGCAGGCTTGCGATCGCCATCACTCAGAATATTACCAAGTGTTCAAGCGCTGGTGTGATGAATATTTCTACCTCAAGCATCGCGGTGAAACTAGAGGTATTGGCGGTTTATTCTTAGATTACCAAGATGGTCAAGGTACTATCTATCACGGCCCCGATCCCAATGGCGAAGCTGCTAAATATAGCAACCAAGTAGGCGCATTACCACAAAGAACTTGGGAAGAAATCTTTGCTTTAGTCCAAGACTGTGGTAGAGCCTTTTTACCCGCTTATTTACCCATTGTCGAACGCCGTCATCAAACTGAATATGGCGATCGCGAACGGAATTTCCAACTTTATCGTCGGGGTAGGTACGTAGAATTTAACTTGGTTTATGACCGAGGCACAATTTTTGGTTTGCAAACCAACGGACGTACCGAATCAATTCTTATGTCCCTACCGCCCTTGGTACGTTGGGAATACGGGTATCAACCAGAAGCTAACACCCCAGAAGCCGAGTTATACGAAACTTTCTTAAAGCCCCAAGATTGGATAAATTGGACACCTACAAGTAGTGCTGAATCTAGTAAGTAGAGACGCAAGCTTTGAATAAAACCTTACAAGCTCTACTGTAAAAACTACAGGTGGTGAATTTGGTTTCAGTGCTTGCTAAATCTAGCCTTTATCTCTGTTTTATCTATTGCTGACCTCAGCAATTGCCTCTACCTGTCTCCTGTTTTAGTGAGTTAAACTACTAAAGATAAGCACCGAGTAAAAAAAGGTGACATTTTTAGCTGGAACTTGTTAATCTCAAGTATCGGCATAAAATTCTTCTGTTAGTGGTGAGTCAATTAATTTACTAACTCACTGGATCTCATCCTCGCTACCACAGCCGGAAAATTTCCAGAAATGCAAGTTTTTTGGCTCACCAGTAACAGCTTTAAATACAGTAGTTAATTTTCACAGAACTGCCATAGGGAGGCTCAGTGATTCAGATAGATCAAAAAAGCTACCTTACCCAAGATGGTAATACCGTTATCGTCTTGACACCGACTGGACGCTTAGACATCACCACTGCTTGGCAATTTCGCCTAAAGTTACAGGAATGTATTTCCAAACTCAGCCGCCATGTAGTTGTGAATCTGAGTCAGGTAAACTTTATTGATAGTTCCGGTCTAACTTCATTAGTAGCCGGGATGCGTGATGCGGATAAACTCAAAGGTAGCTTCCGGATTTGTAATGTCCATACAGAAGCAAAACTTGTGTTTGAAGTGACAATGATGGATACAGTGTTTGAAATTTTTGAAACAGAAGAAGAAGCTTTAGAAGGTGTACCCCGAAGCATAGCTAGTTAAAGCTATGCTGAGATATCTTGCTTTTGTTGGCAAAATTGTCACAACTGATGTTATCGAGTTGAAGAATTGAGGAAAAGTACAGCAGACGAAGTAGAGTCAAGACAAAATTTTTGTCTGCTACTTCGTAGTTACTACTCAATTCTCAGTATTGCTGTCGTTTATTGTAGCGGTAAGGGCCAAAAATTGCGCCCCAAGTAGCTTTTCCAGTTGTAGTGTCAATTCCTTTATCGTAACTGAGAAATTCTGTTGCTGAGGCGGCAAAACCTAAAGCAACTTGGATGGTGTTGTCTAGATAAGTAAAGCGACAGCTAGTATTTGGTGGTGGAGTCGCGACAAATTTATAGGAGTTAGGCGCTATTGTTTCTGTTGTCACGGTGAGGACGCAACCTGGTAATAAATCTATGCGATCGGGTGTTAATGAATCGAGTAAATCAGGATTGCGTCCTGCACCTTTTAAACTATTCGGATCTTTGGGCATATAAAATTGCACTTGCAGGGGTGCATCAACTTCACGCCCTAGCTGTAAGCGTAAGATTCGTTGACGGTAAGGATTATCTAGGCTAATAATATTGGCTTGTTCCGCAAACAATGTAATACTGTCTTCAGCAAACAGGTTAACAGGCCTTTGCCACAAGCGGAGGTGAACGTACCAAACAGGATCGTTTAAAGCTTGTTCTTGGTTGTCAAATTCACCAGCCAAGTACTGACCAAGAACTGTTAACTGTGAAGATAGGCTCATAAATTTAGGTTTTGTTAAAAGTCCACAGTCAAGAGTCTACAGTCAAGAGTCCAGAGTCAAAAGTCAAAAGTCCACAGTCAAAAGTCCACAGTCAAAAGTCCAGAGTCCACAGTGCAAAATTTATTGACCAATGACCAATGACCATTGACCATTGACTATTGACTATTGACAACCTCAACTAGAAATCCATGATACATAGCTGCAAAATATTGTAAACCGCCCACTCGCAAGTTGAAACCCGAACTTGGCAAACTAACCTTTAAGCGAGACAATAAACATACGTCGCCCTTAACATTTTCTTTGTGAATAACGTCCGTACTGTTTCTGATACAAAGCGAACTTTCTACACTCTGCACACCCGTCCAATCAATACGATTTACCGTCGGGTAGTGGAAGAGTTGATGGTGGAAATGCATCTGCTGTCAGTAAATGTCGATTTTAGCTACAATCCGCTTTATGGCTTGGGCGTCGTCACTGCTTTTGAGCGCTTTATGCAAGGCTACCAGCCAGAACGAGATAAGGAATCTATATTTAGCGCCTTATGTCAGGCTGTAGAGCAGGAAGAGCAACGCTACAAGCAAGATGCGGAACAATTACGCGAGTTAGCTAAAAGTTTATCCGCCAATGATTTAATTGGCTGGTTAAGTCAAAATACTCCCTTAGATAGAGATGCTAATTTGCAATCTCAACTCCAAGCGATCGCCAATAATTCTAACTTTAAATATAATCGCTTGTTTGCTATTGGTTTATTTACCTTATTAGAATCGTCAGATCCAGACTTAGTAAAAGACGAAAAGCAACGCACCGAAGCACTCAAAAAAATTGCTAGCGGCTTGCATCTGTCTGATGAAAAACTAAGTAAAGATTTGGATTTGTATCGTTCTAATCTCGATAAAATCACTCAAGCTCTAGTAGTCATGGCTGATATCCTCTCCGCCGATCGCAAAAAACGCGAACAGCGCAAACAACAATCTACTACTTCGGCTGCTCCTCCTAGTGCAAATGAATAGTCCATAGTCAATAGTCAATAGTCAATAGTCAAAGCGCCTTGACTATCGACTGTGGACTCAAGATTTTTGTTTAAGTAGTCTCAGTAGTGTTTTTTTATTTAAAAATTCACTTATACACCCAATATTTGGTAAGCTATACTTTGAATGATAGTGAGTGCTAGCGCTGCAAAAACAGCACTCCAAATGTTATAGCGCAAGCGAAAACCATCTACTGACCAACCAGCAACACTGAAACAAACAACAGCCATCATAAAGGTAAATAAGTCAGCTAACCAATTGAGTGTGAGTAAACTTGTAACTGTAAATACAAAGTGTAGAATTGGCCTAACTATTGTGGTGAAGATACTTATGATTATTGCTAATAATAAGGCTTTACCCAGAGTATCAATCTCTAGTCCTAAGGGTAATTTGCAAATAATTAACAAGCTAATAAATGTCACTAACCACACTATCAAAAGTATCCCAACTTCATTCATTGCCACAACCCCTGAAACGTAAATGGTGATTGGCGATAAATTACTCAGTCTATTAAGAGAAAAAGTTTTGGAA
Source organism: Calothrix sp. FACHB-168 (assembly GCF_963889195.1). Taxonomy (NCBI): domain Bacteria; kingdom Bacillati; phylum Cyanobacteriota; class Cyanophyceae; order Nostocales; family Calotrichaceae; genus Calothrix; species Calothrix sp. FACHB-168. The sequence goes on along the minus strand of NZ_CAWPNJ010000039.1, from coordinate 9,103 downwards.
CCCCACCAATTATTTGTAAATTAGCAGATTTATTTTCTCTTTACAAAAAATATTTTAGATATCTTTATGATTAGGGCAATTAGAGCAGGATTACCTAGCTGGAAAATAGCGTTGACTGTTGACTGTTGACTGTTGACTGTTGATTGTTGACTGTTGATTGTTGACTGTTGACTGTTGATTGTTGACTGTTGACTGTTCAGAGAGATGTTCATGCGCTTGTTGTGTGATTTATCACATGATCTTCTAGCTGGAAAATAGGAGCGCTTAGGCTAGGGGTGAAATTTTCATGGAAAGGTTTGTGGGATTTTCTTTTTCATCCTGGGTTTTGCCAAAATCTGGCGTGAATGGCTAATAGGAAATTAGATGTTTGAGCGAGACAAAGAAGATGAGGGAGAATTTATCCCTCATCTTTGTTTATAGGACTTCCAAGTAAAAAAATATTCCATTGAAATTTTTTACTGTGGACTGTGAACCGTCAACAGTCAACAGTCAACAAAATAAAGCGGAATAATTTATTTTTTGGAGTTCCCTATTCTGTTATCTCCTTTATCTCCTTTGTGGAGATGAGTTTGTTGTTCCAGGGGCTACATTTTGGTTAGGTTGTGTGGAATTAGGAACGACAGGCGCAATTTGCGGATTTACGGGATTAATATTTGTTCCTGGTTGGGGTTGAGTTGGGGTTAGGGGAAAATTAGGATTACCACCTTGGGGTGTGACACCGGGTAATGGTGCGCTATTAGGTTCTGTCGTACCAGGATTGATGGGGAAAGATGGAATTACAGGCGCGTTGGGATTTGTAGATGTTGGAGACGGGCCTGGTATAATTCCCAAAGATACGCGATCGCCTCCTACCTGACGCAGTAAATCCAAAGTTTCGATGACATCGTTGTATGTTGCTGTCCGCGATGCATTCAGTACTAAAACGCCGTTGGGATTTGCTTGGACGTAACGCTTTAATACCTCTGCTAATTGTTCTCTGGTGACCATGTTTTTTTCTACATAGGTCTGACCGACAGCATCAATGGTTACTGGTAAGATATTACTATCAGCCTGGAGCGCGCCTGTAGGTGATGTGCCACTGTTAGCTTTGGGCAAATCAATATTAATTGCTTGTTGACGAGTAAATTGCAAAGCTGCTAGCAAAAAAAACGTCAAAATGCAAAAAATGACATCAATTAAGGGAATGAGTTGAATTTGGACTTCTTCAACCGGAGTATGCAAATGAACTTTCATGATATTACACTCTGCCTGCTTCAAGGATAGAAGTCTTAATTATTGCTCAGGGTCTATAGAATCATTCCCCTCTGATACTTCGGGAGAACTAGAAAATTTGTTTCTACCGCGTTTCCGGGGCGGATTAAAATTTTCCTTGGGAGGTTCCCGCAAAATTATCGATGTACTATTGCTAAAGTCTGGCGGTGATTGACGATAAAGCAACTCTAATTCATTCCCCGCTTTCCGAAAAACTTTTACCTGGTTAACCACAAAACTTTGAAACAGGCGGTAAAATACCAAACCCACAATTGCAATAATTAAACCTGCGGCTGTAGTAATTAATGCTGTACCAATACCTGCGGGAACATCAGCTACAGCGTTAGTACCAAATTCTCCCAGCTTGAGATTACCTACAGATTGTTGTAAACCTAACACAGTACCCAACAATCCCAGCATCGGCGCTAGGGCAATTACCGCTTCTAAAAGTTTTTCCCCTCGCCGCATTCCTGCTAACTCATCTTCGGCTGTGGCTTCTAAAGCCAAGCGAAAGGTTTCTGCATCGCTTTTGACGAGTTTTAAGGGAGCATACAGAAATCTACCGATAGGTTGATTTGTTGCTTGTCTAGCAATATCTGCTGCAACTTCCCAATTCTCACCAGCTGCATCTAAAACGCGATTGACAATTTCTTGTTCTTGAGTTAAGATACGCAGCCAGAACCACAGGCGCTCAAAAATTACGCTCAAAGCTAAAATAGACAGCGCCAGCAAAGGCCACATAGCCGGGCCGCCTTTGTAAAACAAATCTAAAATATCCACTGTTTAAATCTCCTCCCTCCACTACCAAAATAAATATTGCAAAGCACTTTAATTCTAAAGATTAATGCACAATTACCATAGTCTCATGGCGAATTTCCCATTAATTTGCTGACAAATTCGATTTACATAAGCTCATCAACCAGGATGGTTATCACAGCTAGGTTTGGCTATTTGGAAATAATAAATTGCAAATTTAAATACTTTTGTAGCATCTTCCAGACATTGTTGGGCGGTTATTCCCACCGGGAGTTTTTAGCATAATTTGTCAAAATTAAAGGTAACTGGAGGTTCAAAACATGAAATTTTCAATTCAATCAGTTTACACCTGGTATCGCAATTTGCTACAAAATCCCAAATATCGTTGGTGGGTAATTTTAGGAACTCTTGTTTATATTCTTAGTCCTATTGATATAGCCCCTGACTTTATCCCGATTGTGGGTGAAATTGATGATGTATTGCTGCTGACTTTGCTGGTTACTGAGGTATCTGGACTAGTAATTGAAGGCTGGAAAGCACGTAAAGGTAATGTAGAAACTAGCACTACTTATACATCTGAGGATAATACGACCACCGCAAATACTGTCGATGTTGATGCTACACCTGTCAAGTAGTTTTTTAAAAAAAATAACATTTAAAAACCCCCTAACTTTGACTAAGGTAGGGGGATATTTTTTATTGCGCTTCTATTGTCAGTTGTCAGTTGTCAGTTGTCAGTTGTCAGTTGTCAGTGGTTTTTTATTTATGTTTCTAACTCTTTGACAAACTCGGTTAAGAATCTGAAGGCTTTGAGAATATAACTGGCGCAATCTCTAGGAGAAGTATTATAAAACGATCGCCATGCACTTGCTTTATCTTCATCATAGCGATCGCCTCGTTGGGGATGGGCGTCTAACCATGCTAATCTGACGGCATGACCAATTAATACATCTAAGACGATATATTCTTCAACTTGCAGATTGGGGTTATTGGCTGCGATCGCGGATAATTCTACTAAGGCTTCTATATTCACTTGGCGATATTCGGGAGCCTCAATTTTATTGAGCAGATGCTCGACTAGTAGAGCAAAATTTCTTTCTCCTGGTGTCATTTCCGACAACATTAACTCGCTATCTAAGCGATTGCGCCGTTCTAATTTGTCGCCTATGACTATACCTTTGCAATGTTTCATCAATAGCCACACTTGCTGGAAAAAGTCTTTGGGTATTCTTCCAGTTGCGCCTTCAGCTTGGCGAAATCTTCGCCATCCACCAGGGGGAACTTCGATTTCTGCATCATTGGTGAATGCTAATACCCAATCTATATCACTTTCTTTTTGTTTAACGTGGAGTGATTCCTGCTGACGTAACAGTTTACTCATCCCCGCATATTCAGTTAAGACATTTTGCAACCTAGTTTTGACTTCAAAGGGTGATAGTTGCATTAAATGTTCGTAGGCTTCATCTTGGGTAACTTTTAATTCTCTGGCGAGTTTGCTGGTGATTAACAAGATGAGATACCCGACTTTTATTGTCAACAATCCGCGAAATAGTTCGGGTTCGGCTCTCATGAGTACGCTTAAATATATGATAATCTCTTGAGTGAGGACGCGATCGCGAATATCTTCTCGACAAAAATGATTAATTTTCTCGGCTATTTCATTGTGAGACATCGGTACAGCGATTAAGGAATCTTCGCTGTAAGCTTTACCCACAGAAATTTGCTTACCTCTTACCAAAATACTGGTGACAGCATCCGACAAACCAATATCTACCATTTGGCGCAAACCCGCAACCCGGCGTACTATCGCCCAAAGTCCTAAATCTCCTGCTTTGGTATAGATTTCATCAAGTAAATTATCTACTGTTACCACAGAGTTAGGGCCGCCAAATCCAGTATCAAAATCTAATCCCTGCAACCGTTTTAAAGTCTGCAATAACTCAATTTGCTCATAGATATTTTCCGAAGCCCGTAAAGTAGATAGTAAGGAACTCAAGTTAGTTTCACATTCCATCTGGAATTCTTGGGTATGTCCTAATTGCCAATTTTTTCCTGGATGAAATGCCAAATAATAGCAATGTAACCCCGCATCTTTGACAGATGGTAAGGTAAAATCGTCATCTTGCAGAAAGTCAATTCTTTGAATTCCTGCTGTTAGCATCAGTTGATTTAGTCTACCTAATTTTACTCTTACACCCTGACAAACCCCTGCTTTAAATTCCTGCATTAATTCTAATAATGCTTCCGCACCAATTTCTAACATGGTGTGGGTTAACATTAAAGTTAAGGTTGGACGACCTAAATAGCTCCAATATTTTTGAATGTAAGCGAGTTCGCTTCTAATTTGATCGAGCAAGAAATGATAATCAAGGGTTAAGTAAAATTGTTGCGCATCTAAGAAAGATGGTAAAAAGACGACAGTTTGGTCTTGAATGCGGAAGATTCGCGAAGTTGTCAAACTACGCAAACGCCTTACCGGACGCCCAGTTAAACCTAATTTAGAGTTACGTCCAATTTGGGTATAAATAGCCGATAAATCCCCAGCGTTTCTGACTTGAATTGGTTCTAATTGCTGAGGTGTTTGGGTTTCAATGCCGTGAACTGCTAATTTTTCTTGTAAGTCTTCATCTTCTGCTAATAAAGCAATTTGAACGATAGATTCGCGATTTTTCCCAACACATAAATGTCTGCCCAAGGGGTCAATATCGCCAATCGCAATTAAGCCTTCATTTAACATTTGGGCGAGAAAGTATAAACTTTGCGCCCATACTAGGGGAACGTTTTCATTAGGTAAGCGGGGTTGACTTTGGGGCGAAGACTTTTCCGCTTCAATGTTAGCTTCTGGAACATAATATAATTCTGGTAATAACTGTAAACCATCCCGTTCTACGAGAAGAGATTCTAAACGTTCTTGGTAATATTGAGTTTGTACTTTATCGTTACGAAATAAACCATCAAGAAATAAATAAGTGAAAAATAACGGCCATTCACATTCTATATGCTCAAATTGTTTCAGTTCCCAAGGTTCGTAATGTAAGCGTTGGGTATCTTCGATAACAGTTTGATGTCCATCTCGCAGAAAGCGTTTGCAGCCGTATTTACCTTGAAGTTTGTTAATAATATCGTTAAAAGTGCGATCGCGTAGTTGTTCATCTTCCACTGCAAAAGCGGGAAAACTAATAATACTCAATAACGCTGCATCAATTTCCTTAGAACCAGATTCTCTCGGTAATAGCGATTCTAAAGTAATTCTGGCACGCGCAATTTCATCTGGTAATACATGAATTACCGAAGCTTGGCTTCCCCGAACCCCAAATAAATCTAAGCCATTGATGGCTTCTAACGCAGCCTTCGCCATACCCACAGAACTAGCGTTTAACTCTGCATTTCCGCGATTAATTTTGTTACCCCGTTCCCAAATTCCATAATCGGGTGTGCGATAAGCGCGTCCAATATAGTAAACCAAATTTTGGACAAAATTAACTTCATCAACGGTATAAATTATTTGCAAACCAGAAGCAGTCATTTGCGCTAACATCAGCAAAAATATTGATGTAGCGTCTAATTGTAAATGTCCCCATTCATCATCACCCACCACAATATCACCAGTAGCAGTGTTGTATTTAGCATGTAATCCATCTAAGGGTGATTGCGTATGTTTAAATCTTTCCACCTTATAAGCTTGTCGCATCATTGCAAACAGCAACCCACGCATCAGCTTAATTGCGCTATGTTCTAGTTCGTAAGTGTATCCTTTAGTTTCATCAACCTTGCGGTATGCAAGTGCTAAACCCCAAACTGCCAAAATACTATAAACATTATCTCTCACCCAAGCATCTGTATAATCTCCGTGAGCGGTTATAGCCGTACTTGCAGGTAGTAAACCAGTGATAGGATTTTGACGGCTGAGAATAATTGTCTTGATTTGCTGGTAATAATTTTCTAAGCGAGCATACAACTTGGTAGTGTCCATGATCTTATTTGCTACAACTAGCGCCAATCTACCCCATAACTGTGAAGTCAAGCAGCCTAGCCAAAGGCGGTGCTATTACAGCTGAGGATGGTATAAGTTTATTATTATCTCCTGTTCTCGGTCTGAATAGTTGGGTAATCTTGCAGTGATTAAATAGGCTAACCTCAATATTTATCCTGATGCGGGAGAATATCGCAGGAAAATATGATACAAACCGAGATTTTATGCTAATTTATCTATTTTTAACCTGTGAGATTTATTTGCGTTTTTCTACTGATTCACTTAAAGAGAAATTTCTTCAAATCTTCATCTTTATCAAGGGATAGATACATCTAAATTTAAGACATTTTTAATAGTTCTAAAGTAGGATAAATAATCATACAAGAGATGCAATCCTACCCAAAGATAAATTCAGTAAATTATGGGTAAGGAAACTTTTGAAGATAAAAAATTAATAAATAGGATAGGTAATTATGTCTGTACGTTATAACCAAAATAATGCACCCCTAGTCAAAGTTGTTTACTCTCAAGTTAAAGTTAATGGCAAACTTCAGCTAATTCCACTAGAACTATATGCAGACGGTTCACTCAAGCGTTCTCTGGTATAAATTTTTATCTAGGTTTTAGCTTTTGGCGATCGCATTCTCAAAAAACCCCTCTTGTGAGCAATTTTTACCATAAATTCTCCTAGTCTACTGAAGTAATAACCACATCACAAATAAAATTGAGCAAACCTCTGCGTTTCAGTGCGTTGTAAAAACAATACTTCTGTAGCTCACCTAACTAGGAATCACCACAATATTTGCAAACATAAATTCTTCTGCGGGGCACAACTATAGTTTTGTGCCCCTATTAATGTATAGTTAGAGAAAAATAGTAACAATCTCAGGTATTGCGATCGCGACTCTACAAGAACGACTTCGTCAAACGAACAGCCTTCGGAAAGCCTCTTTGAGTGAACAAGATATTCCCTAAACACATCTACATTCCGCTTCGCAGCATTCGCTAATGAATTGTGTTTAAGTACGTAATACTGCTCTGACTCTACTAGAGTACCTAATCTGCATTCTTCTCTATTCGCTTATCCGGAAAATTTTGGAATCTTTGTCATATTTTTAACTTTTAAGTGAGAATCTACTTGCCAATTGCGATCGCATGGTAAAAGCGCATCCATCTTATGAAAGATAAATTTAGATACAGACACATTCAGGACTTACGCAACACATCACGAAAGTAGCAGTTATTCATAAATTACCGCTACGTAAGAATCAGGGTTTCAGTCATAGCTTGTGTAAGTTCTAACATTAAAGATTTGATGAACAAGTTTCTTTTTTGTTTTTTTAATTCATACTCTAGTGATATCACTGATTCAAAGAAGTGGTGTTATTACAAACTTTCGTGGGAAATTGCAAGAATATGCCATCTAATTCTCAAAAATTGCAGAATCCTATTTCTGTAATCAATAAACATGACTTCAGCCGTAATAATACTTATCCTGCGCCAAGATTTAATACTGAATTATTTGAAGATATTACTTATGCTGGCACAAGTAATATCTGTACTGCTGAGAATGCTGTCTTGGTAATTTTAGACACTCGTGTTACAGATCTGCCTACTTTGTTAAATGCGGTAGTTGAAGAAGCTATTTGCTACATCTTGGCAGAAGATGAAGATGCCTTGCCAAGAATTACCCAGATGTTAAGCCAGACAGGGGCAAAGCGACTGGCTATCGTAGCGCATGGGGAACCAGGTGTAATTCACATCGGCGCAAATCCGTTAAATCTGGAGCAATTACAGGCAAAAGCTCACCTCTTGCAAGAGTGGGGTGTGGAAGAGATTGCCCTGTATAGCTGTGAAGTTGGGGCAGATGCTCAGTTTGTCACAGAACTGGAGCGGCTGACGGGGGCTAATGTGGCAGCCGCCACAGAGAAGATTGGTGCTGCGGAACAGGGTGGCAGTTGGGAACTAAACTCCATTGATGATTTTAAATGCTTTGACCAATCACACTTAGCAAAGTATGTAGGGGTGCTTGCTACTACTAGCATCAACCTAAATAGTATTGGCGGCGATAGTATTATCAACCAGACAGAAGCAGGCTCTGGTTCCTCTGGCTTCACGGTAACGGGAAGTGGTAATAATTCTGGTAATGATGGAACCCAATTCCTTCTAGCTGCTTATAACGGTACTACACTCATCTATTGGCAGATTGTCTCTGGAACAGGTTCAGGTGGAACTCGAAATTACAGCTTCTCGCTAGACTTTTACGATAATCCTTTACTTGGCTCCACATTCGTAAACAACAACCAGGGTTCCCTCACCTTCCGGGTATACCAAGGAACTCGACAATCTGGTTCTCCTATCAGTGGCACTTCACCTAGCACAATTAGATTTGATGTTAATAACGACAACTATTTAGTAAACAACTTCTTCTTGAGTTCTCAACCACTAGGCTCTCGATCTACTACAGCAACTCTGGATACGATTGCCCCTGCAGCACCTAGCTTTGCGCTAGCCACAGATTCAGGTTCATCTAGCAGTGATGGAATTACTAATGTTGGGACTGTGAATGTCGCAGGATTGGAAACCAATGCCACTTGGCAATATAGCACTAATAGTGGTTCAACTTGGATAGCAGGCAGTGGTACAAGCTTTACCCTCGCCCCAGGAACCTATGCAGCTGGCGCTGTGCGAGTCAGACAAACCGACCTAGCTGGAAATACCACCACACCCAGTCAAAATGCCACTGCCATCACTGTTGATAATACTGCCCCAACTGCGGGAACATTATCCCTCGACAACTTCACAGATTCCGGTGCTAGTAATAGCGACAACATTACCACCGACCAGACCTTTGACTTGAGTCTGGCTGGAAATGAAGCTAGTTCAACCATTAGCTATGAAGTCTCAACCGATGGTGGTACTGAATGGACAGAAACCACAGCTTCCCAAACTGATTTAGCTGATGGTGACTATCAATTCCGCGCCGTAGTCACTGATACCGCAGGCAATACCAGCAACTCGAATGTTATCAGCGTCACTGTTGATAATACTGCCCCAACTGCGGGAACATTATCCCTCGACAACTTCACAGATTCCGGTGCTAGTAATAGCGACAACATTACC